>NZ_JBPEHH010000038.1:0-43283 GCF_054177595.1 Haladaptatus ordinarius
TCGAGCTGTCTTTTCCCACCACCGACCGATCGGTCGAGAGAACGGCCCCGACTACTCCTCAAATCACGTTTGATTCCGTCGATATTCATTTGTAGAACCTCTATATCCCGAAAACGTGGAGGGAATCCTGTCCGCAAAACCAGCACGAGAAAAGCGTCTATCCGAGCTGTTCGCCGACCAGCTCGTCGGCGTGTGCGACGAACGCCGTTTCCGTGCCTTTCGGCACCGTCGCCCCCGCAGCGACGTTGTGGCCGCCGCCGTCACCGCCGACCGCCTGGGACGCCTCTTTCATCACGACCGAGAGGTCGAGACCCTTGTGCGTGAGGTGGGGAGTCCCGCGTGCGGAGACTTTCACTTCCTCGTCGTTCTTCTCGGCGAAGGCGAGGATGGGTATCCCGCGGTCGATACCGTCCGCACCGACCGCCATCCCCGCGACGATGCCGACGATGGTCTCGCGGACGCGGTCTCCGGCGTGAAACCACTGGACGTGCTCTTCTCGGGTGACACCCTCCGATTGCACCCAGTCGATGGCTTCCGAGAGGTTCCGACGGTGGTTCGTCAGGAGGGTTCGCGCCCGTTCGAGCGCGTCGTCTCGGTCACCGAGACAGACGGCGAGGCCGACGTCCGCCCGTTCGTAGCGCGCCGTGGCGTTGAGGAGGGTCGAGAACTCGCTTACGTCCCGGAGTTCGGTTCCCGCTTCTTCGGCGACGAGCGTGTAGGCGGTTCCGACGAGGCCGTCTATCTTCTCGGCGGGAACGCCCTTGCGCATCGCGCGCTGGACGAGCGCGCTGGCGACGGTCTGTTTCTCGTCGCCGGTCAGGTCGACCCAGCGCCGCCAGTCGCCGTTCGATTGTAAGTCGATTCCGAGGCCGTCGAGGAAACGGAGGACGCCGCTCTGGTCGTTCGAGATGCCAGGGATGTACACGTCGGTCGCGTACTCCAGCAGTTTCGGGAGGGGGCGCGTCTGTTTGCCGTACAGCGCGAGGTCGGTTCCGGTTTCGAGAACGCCGACGTCGATACCTTCCTGGACGATGCCCGTGTTCGCTCCGACGAGTTCGCCGTCGGAAGTCTGCATGTCGCCGACGGCCCCGACGACGGCGAGCGCCGCGAGGTCGCGGTTGTCGACGTCGTCCGGTTCGAGTGCTCGCGCGAGGACGTAACTCGCTCCCGCGCCGGAGAGTTCGGACGAACCGTCGAGACCAAACAGCAGCGGATTGAGGTGAAACTCGGTGTCCGCGTCGGCAGGCTGGTGGTGGTCGGCGATGACGGGCGTGAAATCGCCCGCCGATTCGTGTTTCGCGACGATGTCGAGTTGCCCGCTTCCGAAGTCGGTAAAGAGGACGGTGTCGTAGTCGGTCGCCGCTATCGAGGCGATTTCGTCCGCGTCGAGTTGCTTGCTGAACACCGTCTCGAACGGGATTTCGGCGCGTTCGAGCGCCGACGAAGCGATTGCGGCGCTCGTCAGGCCGTCGGCGTCGATGTGGGAGGCGAGCAAGACGCCGTCCGCGTCGCGTAGTCGGTCGGCACAGGCCGTCGCCCGTCTGCTCAGTTCTGGCACCGGGACACTCATGGGTACACCATTGGCTCGTCCTCTCGTTTAAACCTCGGCCTTCCTTCGGATGTGGGCGACCGCCTCCCGCGCCAGTCGGTCGAAGGAGGCGGTTTCGGGAACTACGTCGACCCGAATCCCGTGCTCGCGGGCCGTCTCGTCCGTCGGCGTCCCGATCGCGCCGACGGTGATGGTTTCGAGGTTTCTCGTCACGTCGTCTCGAATGCCACGTTCCGCGGCGGCGTCGAGGAAGTATTCGACCGTGAGCGAGGACGTGAACAGGACGCCGTCCAACTCGCCGTCGGCGGCGAGTTCGGTCGAGTGACCCGCATCCGCCGGGCGAACGAGTTCGTAGAGAATCGTCTCGTGAACCTCGGCTCCGGCGTCTGCGAGTCCGTCGGTCAGCACCGCGCTTCCGTGGTCGCTCCGGGCGACTTCGACGCGCTCGCCTTCGACGCGGTCCGCGAGTGCCGCGACGAGACCGCGCGAGGAGAACTCGTCGGGAACAACGTCGACCTCGTACCCGTATTCTTCGAGTGCCTCGGCGGTCGCGTCGCCGATAGCGCAGACGGTCGCGTCGCCGGGAGTCCACCCCGCCTCGTGTGCGAGTTCGACGCCCGTCTTGCTCGTCAGCACGACGAAACTCGCGTCCCGAGGGGTGTTCCCCGTCGACTCGACCGCGAGCATCGGGTCGGCGACGGGGTCGGCACCGAGCGATTCCAGCAGGGCGGTGGCTTCGTCGAGTCGCTCGTCGTCGGGGCGGAAGACAGCGACGTTCATTCGTCCTCCCGGGCCGCTTCGATGAGGTCGCGGGCACCGCGGTCCGCGAGTTCGCCGGCGACCTGCTTCGCGCCGGTGACGTGGGTTTTCACCGGCACGTCGCGTTTCATCGAGACGGACTCGGAGCCGTCGACGCTGAACACCTGTGCTTCGACGTGGACGTTCTCACCCTGGATGATGGCGTGAACGCCGATGGGGGCGATACAGCCACCGTTCAACTCGCGGAGGATGGTCCGTTCGACGGTCGTCTCGACCCGCGTCCTGGGGTGGTCGAGGACGGTGTGGATGTTCTCTGCGAGTTCGGTGTCGAGCGTGACGATAGCGAGCGCACCCTGGCCCGGCGCGGGGACGAACTCCGTTCGAGGAAGGGGTTCGTACTCGGCGTGGTGGGCGAGGCCACTGCGCTGGAGGCCCGCCTCGGCGAGCACGATGGCGTCGTACTCCGTCTCCACCTCGCGTTCGAGTGCGCGCCGCTCGATTTCGGCGAGGTCGTCGAACCACTCTTCGACCGTCTGGTCGTAGGGGAACTCGTAGCTGTCGTCTTTGCCGACGTGACCCTTGCGCTCTTTTTCCTCTTCGGTTCGCCGTTCGTGTTCGGCCTGCAACACCGGCGCGAGCAACTTCTCGATTCGCGTATCGACGTTGCCCCGCAGCGGTTCCACGGTGAGGTCCGGACGAACGTTCAGCAGTTGTGCCTTCCGCCGGAGACTCGACGTGCCGACTACGGCACCTTCCTGCAGTGCGTCGATGGGCTTTCCGTCCGGGGTCACGAGCACGTCGTCGGCGCTCGCACGCTCGGGGACGCCGGCGACGATGAGGTCGTCAGGGTGCTCGGTCGGCATGTCCTTCATCGAGTGGATGGCGCCGTCTACCTCTTCGTCCAGTACACGCTGGTCTAAATCTCGAACGAACGCGCCGGTTTTCCCGAGTTCGGTGATGAGCGCGTCGTCCAATCTGTCGCCCGTCGTCTCCACCTCGACCAGTTCGACCGAGAACCGACGGTCTTCGAGCGCCGCTTTCACCTCCCCTGCCTGTCGAATCGCCAGATCTGACCCTCGTGTCGCAAGACGAAGTTCCGTTCCGCGATAACTCATATCCGACACTGGGAACCGCTCCTTCAAGCCACCTTCGCAACCGAGATTTTGACTACGACCTTTTACAACGGTCGAGAGGGAGCGGGCACGCGCGACGGCACGCGCCCGCTCCCTGTCTCCCTGTAGAAGCTGGACCAAAAGCACCGGAAGACGTTCCTGCTCGCTGACGCTCCGCGGGCGTGCGACTTCCGAGCCATTCGCTCGCGGTGGGTGGGCTAGCTCTCTGGCGGTTGATTGGCCTGCTGATTTCTGGTGGGTGTGTCACCGTCCACAGCGTGGCGGTAAGCCGACCAGCCGCTTTTCGGTCGCGCGGCGAGGGCGATTCACGCCGACCGCGCGAATCGCCCGTGTGTTCGGAGGCACGGGGACGCCGCGGACGGGCGGCCCCGGCGGTCCGGGCCGCCCGTTCGCATGCGGTATTTTGCCCTAGCGATTTCCGCGGTTGCGGTCTTGTGTCCGAGCGAACTCCTGCGGTGCAGAATCGACCTGAGCGACTCCGACGGTTTCGTGTCGACCTAGACTGGCACGCGGAGCTGTTGTATTATCATATGGAGATGATTGGGACGATACCGTATGACGTGGCGAGAGGTTCTGTTCATCAGCATGTGGCCGGTGTTGTTAGGAATCGGCTACCTACTGTGGCCTCAGAAGATGTTTCGTCTCGACGTGTGGCCGTTCGTCTCGGCTTCGACTGATGGACTCACCGAAGATGGTGAGCAAGCCTATCGACGAATCGGTATCCCGTGGATTCTTTTCGGCGTCGGGTTCGCGGTCTTCGGACTGCTCTTCTTCTGAAGCAGCCACCCCGTTCGAACCTCCACCGCTCACGGCACGCCGAGGCGGTCGTGACGCAGCCAGAGATAGTACAGCGAGAACGGAACACTCAGGACGAAGCCGACGATGACGGCGAGCGAGAGGTCAGACAGGGCGAGTCCGGCCAGCGCGACCACCCCGAGCAAGGCCACGAGCGCGTAGTTCCCGCTTGGCTCCCACCCGGCCTCCGCGCGGCTGATCGCCTGCGTGTCTTGGAACACCGCGAACGGAAAGAGTGCGGTGAGCACGACGAACGGGACGCCGACCGCGACCAGCGAGACGGTCGCGGCGCGCGGGAGGGCGACGAACAGCCGGACGGCGCGCGAGTCGTCGCCGATGCCGAAGAGTCCGGGTTCCATCGAGATGGCGAACGCGACCCACGCGACGGTCACCAGCCAGAAGACGAACACCGTCGGTACTGCTGCGATCCAGTACCACCAGCGCGAGTTCACCCGGTCGCCGGAGAGCCTCGGACGTTGCATCTGACCTCGTGTTAGGGCGGGGGGATAAAACGAATGTCGCCTTCGGAGTTCCCTCGCCGTGGCGGCCAGAGGCCGCCGACCTACGGAACCCCGACGTGCTGGTGGCGCTGATAGAGGTAGTAGACGGCCACGGGAACGCTCAACGTGAAGCCGGTCGTCACCGCGCTGACCGCGGCGACGAGCGCATAGAGCACGCCGTCGGGTTGCCAGTCTATGTTCGCGCGGTTGACCGCCTCCGCGTCGAGGTAGATACCCAGTGGAAACAAGACGAACATCAGCGTCACGAACAGGCCGAAGACCAGCGCACCGAAGAGCGTGACGAGGAAAAACGGTCCGAGAGCACGCGGACTGGCGAATCCGACGCCCCACCCGACGAGAAACCAGCCGACGAAGAGGATGCCGACGACCCACGAGACCACGAACGCGATGGGGGTCGCCGCGACGAGATACCACCACTTGGAGTCGACGACGGATGACTGGGTCTGCATACGTCGTCGTTCTCTCCGCAAAGCGATAAACGTTCCAGTCTGATGACCTATAACGCGTGCTTGTACGCCTCCAGCGTCTCTTCGATGTCCTCCTCGGTGTGTGCGTAGCTGACGAACTGCGATTCGAACTGGTTCGCCGTGAGGAAGATGCCCCGTTCTTGCATCGCGGGCCAGAACAGACGCTCCCACCGCTCGGTCTCGGCACGGTCGACGTCGGCTCCGGATTTCGGGCAGTAGTCGAATCGCGGGCAGTCGATGTTCTGCCGACAGCCAGCCTCGCAGTGTCCCTCGTGGTCGCTCGGCCCCTCGCGGGTGAAGATGACCTTGAAGATGCTGTCAGTCCCCGCCACGGTGTACTCGGGCGCGCGGTCTGCCACGATGTCGGTCAGGCCACGGCGGAGTTGCTCGCCGAGGTCGTTGACGTGGTCGTACACGTCGTTCTCGGCGGCGAATCGAAGCGTTTCGAGACCCGCGGTCATCGTCACCGGATGGCCCGAGAACGTCCCGGCCTGGAAGACGGGACCGGTCGGTGTGAACTGCTCGACGATTTCGGCGCGGCCACCGACCGCACCGATGGGGAAGCCACCGCCGACGATCTTCCCGAAGGTCGTCAGGTCGGGCATGACGCCGAACTTGCCCTGTGCGCACTGGAGACCACCGACCCGGAAGCCGGTGATGACCTCGTCGAAGACGAGCAGCGACCCGTGCTCGTCGGTCACCTCGCGGAGCGTTTCGAGGTAGCCGTCGACGGGGTGGACGACGCCGTGGTTGCCGAGGATGGGTTCCGCGAGGACGCAGGCGATGTCGTCGCCGTGCTCCGTGAACACGTCGTGGATGGCCTGCTCGTCGTTGAACGGGACCGGAATCGTCTCGCGCGCGAAGGCGGCGGGGATACCGCTGGAACTCGGTTCGGCGGGCCGTCCCGACGCGCCCTCCACCAGGGTCGAGTCCTGTGCCCCGTGGTAGCCGCCCTGCATGACGACGATTTTGTCACGACCCGTGTAGCCGCGAGCGAGCCGAACCGCCGAGACGGTCGCCTCGGTGCCGCTGTTGACGAACCGGACCATCTCGACGCTCGGGACGTGCCGGGTGACGAACTCGGCGAGTTCGACCTCCACCTCGGTCGGCGCACCGTACATCGGGCCGTCGGAGAGCCGCGACTGGATGGTCGACTCGACGGGTTGGGGCAGGTCGTGACCCAACAGCAGGGGCCCGTAGCCCATTACGTAGTCGAGATATCGATTGCCGTCGGCGTCGATGACGTGCGCGCCGTCGCCCCGCTTCACGAAGAAGGGGTAGGGGCGGACGGCCCGGACGGGGGAGTTGACGCCACCCGGAGTCACTGACAGCGCGCGGTCGTACAGGTTTCGAGAGCGCTCGCGGTTCATACTCGGCGGGTTCGAACTCCCGCGTAAAGTTTGTATCGAGAGGGTCCGACGAGCGAGGGCGTTCGATGCGGCCGTGGAACGACTCGCCCCCGTCGCAGAAATCCCGTCTCCCGACGTCGTCACACCTCGACCGTCCGAGACACCCATCCCGATGGCCCACTCGGGAACGCACCCGAATACTCCCGTGGCTGCACCGTCCCCTCGCCGTCGGTCGCACGGACGACGACCTCGTGTTCTCCGGTCGCCGGTTTCCACTCGAACCGCCACTGTCGCCACACGTCCTCGCCGGGCAGTTTCGGCCCGAGGGTGGCGTCCTGCCACGACCGCCCGCCGTCGACCGACACCTCGACGCGACCGATGCCACGGGTTCCGGCGTAGGCGTGTCCGGCGAGTTGGACACTTCCGTCGTCGGTCCGGTTCTCGACGTGGAGTTTCGCCACCGTCTCGACCGGGCCGGTGCCGTGCCAGCCTTTCTTCTCCCAGAATCCTTCGGCGGGCTTTTCCAGCACTTCGATTTCGGTGAGCCACTTGACGTTGATCTCGCCCCAGTGGCCGGGCACCAGCGCCCGGACGGGATAGCCGTGTTTGCGGGGTAAGAGCCGACCGTTCATCCCGAAAGCGAGAAAGCCGTCGTCGAGGGCCTCCAGCGGGAACTCCTCGTAGTAGCCGTCGTCCGCGCGGAGCATGACACAGCACTCGTCCGGCGTGCCCGCTCGTTCGAGCACTCGACCCACCGGAATCCCCGTCCAGAGCGCGGTGTCCATCTTCTGACCGTTGAGCGGTTCGCCGACACAGCGCAGGGTCTCGAACCGGTGTTCGATCGCCATCGACGTGAGGTCGTCGTAGGAGAGTTCGAGTTTCCGGTCGACAGCGCCCGTGACCCGGAGGGTCCAGCGGTTCGCACTCACGTTAGGGTTCACCGAACTGATGTCGACCTCGTAGAACGCGTCGTTCGGGGTGACGAGGCCGCCGAGCCTCGGCACGTCGAACGATTGCTCGTCTGCCCCCGCCACCCGCCGGTCGACCGTTGCCTGCACCTCGTCGTCGGTCACGAGCGATATCGGCCCTTCCCTGACGCCGGTGATCTCTCGCCCGCGAAGGTACGCGAATCCCGAGAAGCCAGCGACGGCGACCAGGGTCGCAAGCACGCTCCGCCGGGACGTCGAGATGGGCCGGTCGCTGCCGACGTTCCATTCGTGTTCTACGAACGCGAGAAAGACGCCTAACGAACCGCCGACGACGAGGGCTCTCCCGAACGCACCCGTCAGCACCGTCGTCACCAGCCACCCACCTACCGCCGCCACGAAGACGCCCGTGTACGGAACGTCCGAGCGTTTGCCCGCGACTACCGCGACGAGGGTCACGCCCGAAAAGAGCGCGACGGCGACGACCAGCGCGAGGACGAGCGTGAGTATCTGGGCGATTCCGCCGAGATACTCGATGGCGGGCCCCATCACGACGCCCGGAACGAGTGTCGTGATGGCACGTTCGGTCCCCGCTCCGACGAACGCCGACGTCTGCCCGCCGATGGCGAAGGAGGTGACGACTCCGAGTACCCCACCGACGACGCCGACCAGTCGTTCGACCGTCCGCTCTTCCATCGTGTCGAATCAGGAACCGGACGCGCAAAGCGTTTGTGCCGTGGGAACACTTAACATTTGGGCTGTCGTCTCTTCTCCTATGAGTCAGGGGGACTCCGGGGGACTCACGGGCACACTGCGAACCGTCACGCCACCCTATCGAGGACGACCGGACAGCGAGATGAACGCCATCGGAATCGCGGTGTTTCTCGGGATGATAGTCGTACTGTTGCCGCTCTTGCCGTTTTTGATCATCGTGTGGCTCATCTCGAAACTGACGGAAGCGGTCGCACAGAGAGCACCGACCGGCGAAGAAGAGTAGTTAGAAGCCGATGAGGTCGAACGGGTAGCCGTTGTCGTTCTCGTTTGCGTGTTCGTAGACGACGTGGGCCGCCGCGACGTCTTGAATCGCCAGTCCGGTGCTGTCGAAGACGGTGACGCCGTCCTCGTCCGTGCGGCCTTCCAGGTCGCCGACGACGATGTCGCCGATGTCGCCGTGGATGTCGTCGTCCGAGAGGATGCCCGCGTTGTACGGGACGTTGATCTCGCCGGAGTGGGTGGTCTGGGCGTGGTCGTCGATGACGAGTTTCGCGTCCAACAGGAGTTCGTCGGCGAGTTCGTGCTTGCCTTCCGCGTCCGCACCCATCGCGTTGACGTGGGTGTGCTCGCCCACGTCCTCGCGGGAGACGATGGGGTCTTCGACGGGCGTGACGGTAGAGAGAACGTCGCAGGACGCCGCGTCCGCGATGGAGCCAGCGCGAACGTCAAACTCGTCGCCGAAGTAGTCGGCGAATCGCTCGACCGCCTCCTCGTCCAGGTCGCTGATGACGACGTCCTCGATGGGTCGAATCTCCGAGATGGCTTCCAACTGCGTGTACGACTGGACGCCAGCGCCGATGAGACCCATACTCGTCGCGTCCTCGACGGCGAGGTAGTTGGTCGCCACCGCCGCCGCCGCGCCCGTACGCTTCATCGTCAGTTCGGTGCCGTCCATGATGGCCAGCGGGAAGGCCGTCTCGGGGTCGCTGTAAATCATCGTCCCCATGACGGTCGGCAGGTCGAACGAGTCGGGGTTGTCCGGGTGGACGTTCACCCACTTGATGCCCGCGGCGTCCCAGTCGTCGGCCTCCAGGTAGGCGGGCATAGAACGGAAGTCGCCGTTGTACTGCGGCAGGTCGATGTAGGACTTCGCAGGCATCTGTGCGTCCCCGCGTGCGTAGGCTGCGAAGGCGTCCTCGACGGCCCGGATGAGTTCGTCCATCTGGGTGTTCTCGTCTACGGCGTCCTGATTGAGCAGCAGTGTTTCCATAGTCTGAGGGATACGTGGTTCCCACTTAGTTCCATCTTTTGCCGATTTTGGCCAAGTTTCGTGGTGACTCGTGGCGTTTCGAGTATCTTTTAGGAAAGTAACTGGTGAACTGTATCGTGTAAGTCACAGTTTCGCTGGCAGATGAACCGTTCAGACGGAGAGAAAATGCGCGAGAAGCAATGCGGTGACTCTGGGAGAGATAGTCCCTGTGGACTGAAACGCCTCACTATCCACGAGGTCTCGAAAAAATCTACGTACGTTGGTCGGACAGTGGTTCGTCGAACTGGGCGTGGGAATCAGGTCGTTCCCGACTTCACATCGCGCCGCCCATGCCACCCATACCGCCCATGCCACCCATGCCGCCGGGTGCGCCGCCTTCGTCGTCACCTTTGTCGGTGGACAGGTCGCCGGCGGAGATGATGTCGTCGATTTTGAGCACGAGGTTCGCTGCCTCGGTAGCACTGGAGAGTGCTTGCTCTTTGGCGTGGGCCGGCTCGACGACGCCGCTGTCGAAGGTGTCCTCGACGTCGCCGCTGAAGACGTTCAGGCCGGCGCGTTTCTCGCCGTCCTCGTGGGCTGCACGGAGGTCGACCAGCGTGTCGATGGAGTCGAGACCGGCGTTCTCGGCGAGCACGCGCGGGACGAGTTCGAGCGAGTCGGCGAACGCCTCGACTGCGAGCTGTTCGCGGCCTTCGACGCTGTCGGAGTAGTCGCGGAGTCGGGAGGCGAGTTCGACCTCGATGGCACCGCCGCCGGAGACGACGCGGCCGTCACTGACGGTCTGGGCCACCACGTCGAGCGCGTCCATGATGCCGCGCTCCAGTTCGTCGACGACGTGGTCGGTGGAGCCACGCAGGAGGAGGGTGACGCCGTGGGCGTCGTCGCCGCCCGTGACGTAGAACAGTTCGTCGGCGTCGTCGCGGGTGACGCTACCCGTACCGAGGTCGTCCTCGGTGGCGCTGTCGAGGTCGGAGACGATGTTGACGTTGAGAACCTCGCGGAGGAACTTCACGTCGCTTTTCTTGACGCGGCGGACGGCGAGGATGCCTTCCTTGGCGAGGTAGTGCTGTGCGAGGTCGTCGATGCCTTTCTGACAGAAGACGACGTTCGCGCCCGTCTCCTTGATCTGTTCGACCTTCTCTTTCAGCTGAGCTTCCTCGCGGTCGAGGAAGTTCTTGAGCTGGTCGGGGTCGTTGATGGAGATTTCCGTGTCGACGTCGGTCTCCTCTACCTCGACGGGTTCGTTGAGGAGGAGGACCTTCGCGTCGTCGACCGACTTTGGCATGTTGTCGTGGACGGGGTCCTTGTCGATGACCGCGCCTTCGAGCAGTTCGGACTCGCCTGCCGAGCGACCGGTCTGCGTCTCGACGTTGACGTATTCGAGGTCGACCGTGCCTTCGACCGTGACCGCACGAACTGCGTCCACGATTATCTGGCTGAGCGTCTCCTTGTTGAGTTCGGCTCCCTTGCCGGTCATGCTGGTCTCGGCGACCTTGCGGAGGAGGTCTTCGTCGTCGGTGTCGATCTCCTCGGCGATGTCGTCGATTTCCTCGCGCGCCTTCTCGCTGGCGAGGTGGAAGCCCTTGATGACCGCCGTGGGGTGGATGTCCTGTTCCAGGAGGTCCTGGGCGTTCTTCAGGAGTTCGCCCGTGATGGCGACGGCCGTCGTGGTGCCGTCTCCCGCTTCGTCCTCCTGGGTTTCGGCGACCTCGATTATCATCTCGGCCGTCGGGTTGTCGATGTCCATCTCCTTGAGGATGGTGACGCCGTCGTTGGTGATGGTCACGTCGCCCATCGAGTCGACGAGCATCTTGTCCATCCCTTTCGGTCCGAGTGTCGAGCGCACCGCATCCGCGACGGCGCGCGCGGCGGTGATGTTGTGCTCCTGCGCGTCCTTGTCCTTGACGCGCTGGGAATCCTCGGACATTACTATCATTGGTTGACCTTGCATCCGCTGACTCATAGTACAGAAGCGACTATGATTGTCCTTCTATATAAACGTTTATTCCTGACCGTGGCCGTCGTCTCCGGTGGTCATCACTCATGGCCGGAAAACCACGGGGAGGCGGTTCCTATCCTGGAATACTTTGTGCATCGTTAGCACGAGTCTCTGCCGACGACAGGCGGTGCAAAACGGGTGTTTAAATACATCAGTGGTGATGGCGTCTTTTTCACGTTTCCCTCCGTATTTCAGTCGATGCACTCGCTCGACGGTTCGACCGGCGGCGGGCAACTGCTCCGCTCTGCGCTCTCGCTCGCGGCAGTGTCGGGGGAGTCGTTTCGGATGACGGAGATACGAGCCACGCGCCCGAATCCGGGACTCCGCCCACAGCACCTCACCGCCGTCCGCGCCGTCGCCCGTGCGTGTGACGCGAAGATACACGGGGACGCGATAGGCTCCGAGGCACTGACCTTTCACCCCGGCCCGACCGACGGTGGACGATTCGCGCTCGACGTCGGAACTGCCGGGAGCGTCACGCTGGTCTTCGACGCGCTCTTGCCGCTTTCGACGGTGCTCGACCGCCCACTCGTCGTCACGGTCACTGGCGGCACCGACGCGAAGTGGTCGCCGCCGGCCGACTACTACCGCGAGGTGAAACTGCCCCTCTGTCGCCGGTTCGGCGTGCAGGCAGCGGTCGATGTCGCCCGAACCGGCTACTATCCGGCGGGCGGCGGCGAGGCGACGTTGTGGCTCGCTCCCTCCTCGCTCTCCCGAATCGAACTCGCGAACCGTGGGTCGCTCGAGAGGGTTCGAGTGTACTCGAAGGCGTCCACGTCACTCGCGGCACAGAACGTCGCCGAGCGACAGGTCGAAACTGCACGGAACCGACTTACAGAGGCAGGTCACTCCGTCGCCGAGTATCGGACGACGTACGCGAAAGCGAACTCGCCTGGAACGTCGGTGCTCGTTCGCGGCGACTACGACGACTCGCTCGTCGGATTCGACGCGCTCGGCGAAAAGGGCGTGCCGGCGGAGTCGGTGGCACGGGACGTCGTCGACTCGTTTCTCGCGTTCGACGACGCTCACGGGGCGGTAGACGAGCACATGGCCGACCAGTTGCTCGTCTTCCTCGCGCTGGCGGGTGGGCGTGTCTCGATTCCTCGCGAGACCGCCCACGTCGAGACGAGTCTCGAACTTGTCTTGGCGTTCGGATACGACGTGTCACTCGTCCGTGAGCCCCATCCAATTCTCGTCGCCGATTGATGCCTACGTTCCAGCAATCGCGGTAACCTCGGTCGCTTCAGCCGGGTTTCCTTCCGGTCGGCGACGTTCGTTCTCCCTTCAGTTTCGCTCCGGAATCTCCGAGAAACCACGGTAGACGTTCCGATTGTAGTATCCGTGAACTGCCCCGGAAAGCATGACCAACACGGCGAGTCCGACGGCCCACCAGAGGTCCGGAACCAGGTCGAGTGGTCCGGTGTCCAACCACGCACCCGTGACGAGTGCGAGGCTGATGGTGCCCAGGACGAAGTAGTACTCCGACCACGGCAGGTCGCTATCGGGTGAGAGTTTCAGGTACACGTCAAGAATTTCGGCACGCTCGGTCAGCGTGATGTTCCCGTGAGACGGTTCGTACTCGATGAAGTCAGTCTCGTCCAACTTCGGGAGGTGTGCCTGCTGGAGGGTGTTGTAGACGCGCTTTCGTTGTTTCGACGTCACTTCCTCGGCCGTCACGCCGTTCTCCCACGCGGCGATTTGGGTCGCCAACTCACCGATTTCGATGGGACTCTCATGTCGCCGAAGGTAGTAGAGTGTGTACCGCCGTCGTTGATTGCTCAGAACCTGAAAGACGACGTCTCTCGACAGCGGTGTCACGCTCTCACCCGTCTCGTCTGTTTGCTTTGTCATCTCTCGTTTCGCTCACACTACTGTATATTTCGAACAGGTATCTTCCGAGACACTTAACGTTTTGTACTAATTTAACAAAAATTCTCGTCGATGGTATATCACTTAACAAAAGTTCTCGGTGGCGAAAACGCGCCCACTGTCGGTGGTGTACACCCCAATTCCCTCTCTCTCCCAGTTTTCCGATAGGATGTTCTCTCGATGGCCGGTGGAGTTCATCCACTGGGAGACGATTCCTCGAGCGAGTTCGTCTGCGGTTCGATACCGAACGACGGTACCGTTTTCGGTTCTCACCCGTCGGTCGAAGTAGGTGTACGCGATGTTCTCGCCCGCACCTCGAAGACAGTAGTAGTCCGCGTCTCGATATCGGTCGCCGGGGTCCTCGCCGGACGGTGAGACGTGCGCGAAGTAATTCTGACGGGCCATCTCGGCGCTGTGGTTGCGCGCGATGTCGCGCAGCCCCGCGTCGAATTCGATGGGATCGAGTCCGTGCTCGATTCGCTCTTCGTTCACGTAGATGTGGACGTAGAACTCGACCCAGCGACGAAAGCGAGGCTCGTTCGGGTCCGTCAGCGATTCGGGGCGGTCGTCGGGAACGTCTACCACCTCCGCTCCCTGCAGGGAGCCGAGCGTGTCCGCTCCAGGGACCGGATATCCGGCGAGGTACGCACCGAAAAAGAGCATCGTAGCGAGAATCAGGACAGTCGGGGCGAGCGAGCGCATTCGTCTCCCTTTCGACCTGCCGAAAGATGAACCCTCGCCTCCGTTTCACCTAGTGCTCCGAACGGTGGGCGTTTTCTTCACCTTCACGTTGGTTGCACCCCTATCGTTACGTGCAGATGAGCAAAGCAACCTTCGAACTGTTTCGGGACGCACGGAACGAGTGGCGCTGGCGACTCGTCCACGACAACGGCAACATCATCGTGGACAGCGCCGAGAGCTACGACCGAAAAGCCGGAGCGATGAACGGTATCGAGAGCGTCAAAGAGAACGCGGCCGACGCCGCAGTCGAGGAGATGGTGTAGCGGTTCGATTCGTCTCGAATCGAGCGATTCGATTTCGTGGTTCGCTGGCGGACGCCACCGCCGTACCTCACTCGTAGTTCACGCGCGGGTCGATGACGGCGTACGCGACGTCTTGAACGAGATTCCCGACCAGTCCGATGAAGATGGGAATCATCGTCGTCGCCAGGATGAGGGCGCCGTCTCGGGCTTTGAGAGCCTGAAACGCGAGTGCACCGAAGCCGGGGAGACCGAACACCGTCTCGACGACGAGGATGGTCACAAACAGGATGGTGATGGTCTCCGCGAAGAAAAGCGACACGAGCGGGAGTGCGGCGTTGCGCAGGACGTGACGGCTCACGTCTCGCGCGGTGGCACCGTTAGCTCGAAGCGTCTTCACGAACTCCGCTGGCACGTACTCGAGTGACGTCGACCGGGCGTATCGGATCTGTACGGCGAGCAGATTGACGGTCAAGACGAGCATCGGCAGCACCATGAACGGGAGATTCTCGGGCGACCAGAGTCCGTATCGGTGGTCGAAGTACGACGCTTGAATGCTCACCCGTTCGAGGACGAGGACCGAAGCCCACGACGCGAGCCAGAAAGACGGAACGCCCAGTCCGGGGTAGGTGACCGCCGTGACGATTCGGTCGACGTAGCCGTGCTGGTGGACTGCCGAATACAGCCCGATGACGGTGCCGAGAAGGGTGGACAGGACGATTGCCGGAATCAGATAGACCAGCGTGAGCGGGATAGCCGTCTCGAGTCTGTCCGTCACCGGCTGTCCTTCGATGTCGGTGCCCCAGTCGAGCGTCGTGTAGCCGACTATCCACTTGACGTACCGGTCGAGCACCGGTTCGTCGTAGTTTCTGGCTTGCGCGTAGGCCTGTTCTCCTTGCTCGACCGTGCCGCCGGACATCGCCGTCAGGATGCCCGCTCTCTCCTTACCCGGGTCGGGCGCGTACGCGTAGACGAGGAAGATGACCGAGAGGAGGAGATACGCGGCAAACACAGTCCAGAGGACTCGTCGAGCGAGGTATCGACGCATGACTATCGGCCCTCTACTGGCGGTGACGCGACGCCACTGGCCGACCCCGTCGAGACGGCTTCGTCGGGCCTGGGTGGTACGATTCTCTCCATGCTAGTATCGCACACCATTCGTTCGCTTCTGATAAATGTTCCCAATATTACAATCGTGGCTCTCGACCGGAGACCCCCCGAATCGCCGAGAACGGCTTTGGTAAGATCCTGATATTTTTATACCATTGTTCCATTGACTCTGTCAGACTAACACAACGTCCTCTCGGTCGGACGACTGCTCGGCCGACGAGAGACGTGACGGGAGTGCTCGACGCAACATGGCTACACGAAACGATACGTTCGATGCGATCGAGTGGGACGAGTACGCGACCGAGTCTCGGTCGATTTCGGTTTGGACGAAAGCGTTCTTCCTGGTCGCTATCGCACTGACGCTCGGAGCCCTGTACGACTTCGTCGTCGTCCCCGACGACAAACCCATCGTCGTGGAGTGGAACCCACCGATACTGGACTGGCTGTTCATGCTCTCGCTGGCGGTGTTTGCGTTCTACGTACTCGTGCCGCTGTACCAGAACCGAGACCTGACGCGCCGACGCTGGCAACACCTTCGGACGAATCGATTGGCGGTCGCCAGCCTCGCGTATCTCGTGTTCTTTTTCGTCGCCGGACTCGTCGTCCCGATGTTTCACGCGCCACTCGAAGACGCCGTCACGGCTGCAGATGGGTTCAGGTACGGTATCTCTCCGTATCAGCCACCGTTCGGCTTCTCGGTTCCGTTCTACGGCATCGGCATCACACACTGTGTCGGCGTTCTCGAAAACAAAGTGTGTCACGGAAGTTTGATTCATCCCCTCGGTACGACCGGTAGTGGCGAGGACGTCCTCCTCGAAATCCTCCAGGGGATGCGAATCTCGCTTCAGGTTACGCTCATCACCGCGACGCTCATCGTCCCCCTCGCAACTACCGTCGGAACCGTCGCGGCCTACTTCGGCGGGCGAGTGGACGAGCTACTGATGCGCTACGTCGACATCCAGCAGGCGATTCCGCCGCTTTTCGTCTTTCTCCTCCTCGAAGCACTGTACGGCGGCAGCATCCTGTTGATGATCGGCGTCTTCGGTCTGCTGAGCTGGGGGAGTACGGCGCGACTCGTCCGGAGCGAAGCCCTCCAGAAACGCGAACTGGGCTTCATTCGTGCCGCACGGAACGCCGGCAGTAGTCGGTCGGAGATAATCCGGCGACACCTCCTGCCGAACGTCTCGAGTACCGTCCTCGTCGCCGTGACGCTCCAGATTCCGACGCTCATCCTCATCGAAGCGATGCTCGGCTACTTTCAACTCCACGGGGCGGGACAGAACTCGTGGGGCTACCTCATATACGCCGCGTTCACGAACGACTTCCACCCGACGCTCCTCTGGTGGGCAGAAGTGCTCCCGGTGGTGTTCTTGATGCTCACCGTCGCGTCGTTCAACTTCCTCGGTGACGCACTGCGAGAGATACTCGACCCCAGAACGCGGGAGAAACTATGACCGACACACTCCTTTCCGTCTCGGGACTTCGAACGACCTTCGACACCCCCCAAGGTGTCGTCACGGCGGTCGACGGTATCGATTTCGACGTTCATTGGGGTGAGACGGTCTGTCTCGTCGGCGAGAGCGGGTCCGGAAAGACCGTCGCCTGCGAGTCGATTACAAGACTCGTCCCCGACCCGCCCGGAACCATCGAAGACGGCCAGATAGTCTTCGACGGGCGCGACCTCCTGGAGTGTTCTCCCGCCGAACTCCGCGAGATTCGTGGCAATCGAATCGCCTACGTCTTCCAGAATCCGCAGGGCGCACTCGACCCGGTGTACACCGTCGGAAGACAGGTCGCAGAATCCATCCAGTTCCATCAGGACGTGAGCGACGGCGTGGCTCGACAGCAGGCGGTCGACCTGCTGGACCGCGTCGGTATCCCGAAAGCAGAAGTTCGGGCAGACGACTACCCCCACGAGTTTTCTGGCGGGATGCGCCAGCGCGTCGTCATCGCGATGGCACTCGCGGGTGAACCAGACCTGCTCATCGCCGACGAACCGACGACCGCACTCGACGTGACCATCGAAGCCCAGATTCTCGACCTGCTGGCCGACCTGCAAGCGGAACGCGATATGGCGATTCTGTTCGTCACACACGACCTCGGCGTCGTCGCAGAAATCGCCGACCGCGTCGTCGTCCTGTACGCCGGAAAAGTGATGGAGCGGAGCGGCGTCGACGAACTGTTCGACCAGCCGGCTCACCCCTACACCCAGGCCCTGCTCGACTGCCTTCCGGGTCGAGGTGGCGGGTTACGACCGATTGGTGGGTCGATGGCCGACCCGGTCTCGCCACCGACCGGGTGCCGATTTCACCCACGTTGCCCCCACGCTGTCGACGACTGTGCGCGAGACGGACAACCACCACTCCAGGGTGTCGGCGGAAACCAGCAGGCGTCGTGTCTCTTTCATCGCCCGGACTACGACTCGGCGGTCGTCCTCGACGGAAAGGAGACCGGCGACGACCTCGCCGTTGAGGGGGAGATAGCCGATGAGTGACCAACCGCTCCTCTCCGTCCGCGGGTTGAAACAGAACTACCCCGTCACCGAGGGGGCACTCCGACGGCAGGTCGGCACTATCCGGGCCGTGGACGGTATCGACTTCGACGTCTTCCCCGGCGAGACGCTGGGTCTCATCGGGGAGTCCGGCAGTGGAAAGTCCACCGCCGCCATGTCGTTGCTGTACCTCGAAAAACCGACCGAGGGGACTGTCGGAATCGACGGCGAAGACATCGGTGCGTACGACCAAAGCGAACGAAAGGCGTTCCGGCGGCGGGCACAGATGGTGTTCCAGGATCCGACGACGAGTTTCGACCCTCGGATGACCATCGGCGAGTCGGTCGCCGAACCGTTGACGATTCACGGCATGACAGACGACGGTCGACGACGACGGATAACCGAAGACCTCCTCTCGCGCGTCGGTCTCTCCGAAGATTTCTTCGACCGGTACCCGCACGAACTCTCCGGCGGCCAGAAACAGCGGGCGGCGCTGGCACGCGCGCTGATACTGAACCCTGACCTGCTCGTGCTGGACGAACCGGTGTCGGCGCTGGACGTGAGCGTCCAGGCCGAAATCCTCGCGCTCCTCTCGGACCTCCAGTCGGAGTTCGACCTCTCGCTGTTGCTCATCAGCCACGACATGGGCGTCGTCCGGGAAATCTGTGACCGCGTGGCGGTGATGTATCTCGGCGAAATCGTCGAGCGCGGGCCGACCGAAGCTCTGTTCCGCGACCCACAGCACCCCTACACGCAGGCGCTCGTCTCCGCGATTCCGACGGCGGACCCGGACGCCAGCGGCCAACGGGTGTCACTCCGCGGTGATGTCCCCGACGCCGCCTCGCCGCCCGCCGGGTGTTCGTTCCATCCGCGTTGTCCGGCGGTCATCCCCCCGGTGGGCTACGACTTCGAGCAAGACCACTGGCGCTCGGTGATGGACCTCCGGGTCGCGGTCGCGGACGACGACGTGAATCTCGGTTCGCTCCGCCAACTCGCGGTCGCACGTGGTGCGGCGGAATCCGAGGACGTGGTGAGCGACGAGCAACTTCGGTCGGCGATTCGTGCCGAGTACGACATCCCCGACGAACTGCCCGACGAAGATGCCGAGGCGGTGCTGTCGGCCGCGCTCTCGGACGTCGTTTCGGGCCACGTGGCGGGTGCGGACGACCGACTGCGCAGCGAGTTCGCCACCGTCTGCGAGCAAGAGTCCCCGACAGAGCAAGAGACCGATGCGGGACATCCCGCGGCGTGTCACCTGCACGATGCGGAGGCCATCGTCGAAGAGTGGAAGTGGGCGTCTGTGGACTGACCCGGATTCGTGACGGCGAACCGTTCTGCTGGTTTCGTTCCGCTGGGACCGAAGTTCTTTGCCACTCGCTCACGTTTAACTACGTCCGAAACGGGTGAACTACGATGGTAATTGCGTACGTCTTGATAAAAGCGAACGTCCCGTCAGTGGAAGTGATACGCGATACGATTACCGAACTCGACGGCGTCACCGCCGCCAATATCGTCGCAGGGGACGTCGATATTATCGCGAAGGTCGCTGTCGACACGCCCGCCGATGTCAGACAAATCGTCGCGTCCGGCATCTTGACCATCAACGGCGTCGAGAACACTCACACATACATGGCGATGGAGTGAGGTCGCTCGGGGAGAGACGGTTCGCTGCAAGGTCGACCGCTCGAATCCCGGTGTCGATTTTCTGTTCACGGGAGCGGACGCACGCCACGCGATGCTCACGAACTTGTTTGCGGAAAAGACGCCGGGACTGGGATTTGAACCCAGAATCCCATACGGGAACACGCTTTCCAGGCGTGCGCTTTGCCATTCGGCCATCCCGGCCCATTGATTCGTAACCGGGTACGGCGTTTAAAGGCTTCTGTTCTAATCGAGATAGCCGTCCGCGACGTAGGTGAGGACGGGCGCACCGATTCCCACGAGGAGCGCCGCGCCGACCTTCACTTCGAGCGAGTACCGATAGTCGGTGTAGAGTTCATATCCCTGCAGGAAGACGAGGAAGGCGAGAACGCCGACGACCCCCCACAGCAGACTCGCCTTGACGCGCGGATTCACGCTCACTCGCCGCTGGCGATGGCTTCGATTTCGACGCTGACCCCTTTCGGGAGGTTCGCGACCTCGACGGCGCTCCGGGCGGGCGGGTTGTCCTGGAAATACTCCTTGTAGGAGTCGTTCATCTCGTCGAAGTCCTCGATGTCGTCCATGAAGACGGTCACCTTCAGCACGTCCTGCATGGTTAAGCCCTCCTCTTCGAGGATTCCTTTGACGTTCTCCAGGCTCTGGCGGGTCTGGACGGCGATTTCCTCGTCGTGCAGCAGGTCGCCGTCGGGTGTCATCGGAATCTGTCCGGCAGTGAACACGAGGTCCCCGTTCGTCGTCGCCTGACTGTACGCCCCGACCGCCTCGGGGGCGTCCTGCGTCCTGATGATACGCTTCATATCGGTGTGTTCACCCGACAGAACTTAAACCTACGTCAAAAGGAGACGAAACGCAGACTGGAATCAGACGAGAACTTCGACGTCGAAGCCGCTCTCTCGGAGCGATTCGAGCAGGTTTTCGACGTGTTCCTGTCCACGCGTTTCGAGGTCGAGTTCGACTTCCGTCGCGTTCATCGCGATGTCTCGGGAGGTACGGTCGTGCTGGATGGCGTAGATGTTCGCCTGTGCGTCGGCGATGACGTCGAGCAGTTCGCGGAGCGACCCGGGGCGGTCTTTGAGTACGGTTCGTATCTTCAGGTAGCGTCCCGTCTCGACCAACCCGCGCATGATGACCGTCGTGAGGACGTTCATGTCGATGTTGCCTCCGCTGAGCACCGGCACCACCACTTCGTCGTCTGCGTAGTCGAACTTCCCTTCGAGGATGGCCGCGAGCGAGACGGCGCCTGCACCTTCCACCAGGGTCTTGCCGCGTTCGAGGAGGTACGCGAGCGCGACCGCCGTCTCCGAATCCGAGACGGTGACGACCTCGTCCACGCGGTCGTCGATGACCTCGAACGTCTGTCGTCCTACGCTCCGGGTGGCGATACCGTCGGCGATGGTGTCCACGCTCTCGAGTTCCTGTACCGACCCCTTCCGGAGCGAGTCGGCGACGCTCGATGCGCCCTCTGCCTGCACGCCCACGATTCGAACGTCGGGGTCGTGGCCCTTGATCGCGGTAGCGACACCGCTGATGAGGCCGCCGCCGCCGATGGGCACGACGACGGTTTCCACGTCGGGCAGGTCGTCTACGATCTCCAGTCCGATGGTCCCCTGTCCGGCCATCACCGCATCGTCGTCGAAGGCGTGGACGTAGGTGCGCCCTTCCTCGCGTTCGATCTGGTGGGCGCGCTCGGCGGCCATGTCGTAGTCCTCGCCGTAGAGGACGGTCTCGGCACCGTAGTTCTCGGTCGCCCGTACTTTCGAGATGGGTGCGTGTTCCGGCATGACGATTTTCGAGTCCACGCCCACGCGCGTCGCCGCGAGCGCGACCCCCTGTGCGTGGTTGCCCGCGCTCGCAGTGACGACGCCCGCTTTCTTTTCCTCCTCGGAGAGCGTCTTGATGCGGTTTGTCGCCCCGCGAATCTTGAACGACCCCGTACGCTGGAACGTCTCCAGTTTCAGGTGTACCTCCGCGCCGGTCATCCGTGTGAAGGTGTGCGAGTAGTCGAGCGGCGTGTGCCGAGCGGTCTCGGCGACTCGCTCTCGCGCCGCCAGCACGTCCTCCAGTTCTAGCATGCTCGTCGGTAGTTCTCGGGGTCGCTTTATCGTTTGGGAAGGCGACTGGTGGGCCATCGGTGAGAGTACGGAGAAACGAGTCGAACGTCCCGAACTGTGCCGGGTTGTACCGTTCTGTACGGGACTCTGGCATCTCACAGCCGTCTCTTCGTTGGTTTCTCACTCATCGAGTCGTCGTGCTCGAACACCGATGATCGTCTCTCAATCGCGTCTCCTGTCTTCTCACAAACGATATACCTTCCATCTCTCGAACCCATCAGTCCGGTAAGGAAACGCCTTTCTGCTCCCCCCTCTCCCTACGAAACGATGCAGGTCTCCGAGGCGGTTCCCGAGTTCGCGGAGGCGTTCGCCTTCGACGAGTTCAACCGGATGCAAAGAGAGATGCTTCCCGCACTGCTCGACAGCGACGCCAACGTCGTCGCGAGCGCGCCGACGGCGAGCGGCAAGACTGCACTCGCAGAACTCGCCATCTGTAAGGCACTCCGCGATGGCGGCACCGCGCTCTTCATCGCCCCGATGCGCGCACTGACGAACGAGAAAGAGAGCGAGTGGGAACGGTTCGAGGACCTCGGCTACTCGGTCTACGTCGTCACGGGTGAGCGCGACCTGAACCCGCGCCGGGCGGAACGTGCGGACATCCTCGTGATGACGCCAGAGAAGACCGACTCGGCGACCCGGAAACACGATTCGGCACGATACTCCTTTATCACCGACGTCGATTGCTGTGTCATCGACGAGGTTCACCTCCTCGACTCAGACAAGCGCGGGAGCGTCCTCGAAGTGACCATCTCCCGGCTACGGCGGCTCTGTGAGCCCCGTATCGTCGCGCTCTCGGCGACAATGCCGAACGTGGACGACGTGGCCGAGTGGCTCGACGCCCCGCCGGAGACCACCTTCGAGTTCGGCGACGACTACCGTCCCGTCGAACTCCACGCCGACGTGAAGACCTACACCCACGGCGACAACTCCTTCGCGGACAAGTATCGCCGGCTCTACCGGGCGCTCGACCTCGCGGAACCGCACGTCCGCGAGGACGGACAGGCGCTCGTCTTCGTCGCCTCTCGACAGGACACCGTGCAGGCCGCGAAGAAGACCCGCGACGAGATCGCCGAGCGTGACCTGCCTATCGGCGCACGCGGCGACTACGATTTCCACACCGAGACACAAAAGTTGCGCAACGAGACGCTGCGCAACTCTGTCCTCGATGGCGTCGCGTTCCACCACGCCGGACTGGCGAAAAACGACCGCGACCTCGTGGAGGAGTGGTTCCGCGACGGGAAGATTCAGTTTCTCTTTTCGACCTCGACGCTCGCGTGGGGCGTCAACCTCCCCGCCCGGTGTGTCGTCTTGCGCGATACGAAGCTCCACGACCCCCTCGAAGGCGAGGTGGACATGAGCCCCCTCGACGTGCTCCAGATGCTCGGACGCGCGGGCAGACCGGGGTACGACGACGTAGGCTACGGGTGGGTCGTCTGCGACCACGCGGACGCCGACAAGTACCGCCGACTGCTCCGGGACGGCAAGGAAATCGAGTCGAGACTCGCGGAAGACCTGGATTCGCACCTGAACGCCGAGATAGCGATGGGAACCATCTCGGACCTAGACGACGTGATGTCGTGGCTCGAGACGACGTTCTACTACGTCCGGGCGAAGAGCAAGCCCGACCAGTACGACTTCGAGAACCACCGCGAGCGCGTCAGGGCGACGCTCGAACGTCTCGTCGACAGAGGATTCGTAGAGACCGGCGACGACCTCAGTATCGAGGGGACGCCGCTGGCCATGCTCGCCTCGAAGTTCTACCTCGACCTCGACACGGCGGAGCGATTCCACGCCGTCTCCCAGCGGGACCACATCGACGCTCCCGCCATCCTCGAAGCGGTCGCCGGAGCGGCCGAGTTCGACAGCGTGAGCGCCCGCCAGTCCGAGCGCGACGCCATCAACTCCGTGCTCGTCGGGCAGGATTCTGGCGACCTCGAAGCGGGTGGGCGCAAGGTGCTCGCCATCCTGCGCTCTGGCATGACTGGCTCGACGCCCGCCGACCTGCGAAGCGACGCGTGGGTCATCCAGCAGAACGCGGTTCGCCTGTTCGCCGCGCTCCGCGCGTTTCTAAAGCGTCTCGACCGCCCTGCCACCGCGAATCTCGTCACGCGCGTCGAGGCTCGCGTCGAGAACGGTGTCGCGGCCGATACGGTCGGTCTCACCGCCATCGACGGCGTCGGCGCTGGGCGGGCGAGCAAACTGGCACGGGAAGGACTGGAAACGCCCGCCGACGTCCGGCGGGCAGGGGTCGATGGAATCGTCGACGCCGGACTCTCGGAGGGCGTCGCAGAGCAGGTCGAAGCGAGCGCCCGCGACCTTCCCGACGTCGAACTCGAGTGGGGTGATTTCCCCACGCGAATCGCTCGCGGCGAGAACGACATGCGCGAGGTGGTCCTGCGAAATCACGGAGGAGGTGAGCAGGCGGCGGTCGAAGTCACCGTCAACGGCGTGGAGATGACCACGAAGAGCACCTATCTCGACGGGGAGACGACGGTTCCGGTCGGCGTCTTCGGCGGCACCGACGACGAGATGGAGTTCGTGGTTCGTGTCTCGTTCCCCGACGTGCCACTGCTGCCGGTCATCGACTCTCGGACGGTGCGGGTAGACTGAGCAGTTCGTCGCGCAGTTCGGCGGGCGACGAGACTACCACGTTCGCCGCCGAGAGGTCGAGTTCTTTCGCCCCGTTCGGGAAGCCGACGCAGTAGACTCCTGCCCGGACTGCTGACTCCACACCATGTTCCGAATCCTCGACCGCCGCACACTCGTCCGCTCGCATGCCGATCTGTGCCGCTGCGTGTTCGTAGATGGCCGGTTCCGGCTTGCCCGGGGCGTCGATGTCCTCGGCACTCACGACGGCGTCGAACTCGAGGTCGAAGCGGTCGAGGACGATATCTATCCAATGGTGGGGTGACGAGGAGACGAGGGCGATGTCGGTGTCTCGGTCGCGCAGTTCGGCAAGTAAGTCGTGGAACCCGTCCATCAGCGAGACGTGGTCGCCGTAGAGCTTTTTCGCGGCTTCGTCGTAGATGGCGACGAACTCCGCTTTCGTCGCGGTCGTCTCGTACGTCGAATCGAGATAGTCGTATATCTCGCGATAGTTCATCCCCGTGATTTCGTCGGCGGCGACGTCGCCGGCCACCACTTCGGGGAAGATGGTCTCCTCTTCGAGTTCGACCCAGAAGTCCTCCGAGTTCACGATGACGCCGTCCATGTCGAACAAAACTGCCTTCATACCCGTCACGTTCTCCCGTCCACTCCAAAGCCCTTCGCCCGAACCTTTAAATCCAAAACCGCGACCACTGACCGACACGATTCGTGTCGTCGCGGTGACTGTACGATAACGACGGACGGCGACGCCGAACAGCGCCGGCGCGGCGAGGTGGTCGCGGTGTTGAAACCCGACGACACACTGCTCGTCCACGACGTCGACGGCTACCAACCGGTCGAATGGCTCACGCGCGCCGAGACGGCCCACGCCTCCCTCGACGGTGACACCTTCACGCTCGTCGCGGCGACGAGCGACCGCCGCCTTCGAGTGGACTGTCACACTTGTCATGGCATCTCCAGGCACCCCGGTTCGAAGGCGGGCATCCCGGTCGGGACCTGCCCGGACTGTGATGGTTCGCTCACGCGGGCGAAAGGAACCGTCTCTTGCCTCGGTTGCCACAGGGAATACGATATCCCGCGTCAGGCCAGCGTCGGTAGCGATTCCTGTGATTGTGGCTTACCCACGTTGCACGTAGAGCAGGGCGAGGAGTTCGAACTGTGTCTCGACCGTGACTGTGGTACGGTTCTCGACGCCTTTCGGGAGCGTTTCGACCGTGAGTGGGACTGTCCGGAGTGTGGTGCCGACCTCCGTATCTTGCGCCGCGGTGGAATCATCGCTGGCTGTGACCGCTATCCCGACTGTGAAACCGGGTTCGGGGTTCCGACCGGGCGAATCGTGAACTCGTGCGACTGCGGTCTCCCCGTCTTTCGAACCCGGACTGGTCGGCGCTGTTTGAACACGGATTGCGATACTGCGGAGTCGGCGGGTCGAGGTCGAACGAGCGGATGACTACGCAGACAGCCTCACGTATCTCGAAATCTGGACCAGGACCACAGTGATTGCGGCCAGTCCCGCAACCGAGACCGACATGGCGTAGAACAACCCGCCGAAATCGTTTCCGAGAAGCACGAGACTGAGGAACGCGATTGCCAGAACCAATACCTCGAATCCGGCGAATCGGGCGAACCACGGGTGGGTCGAAAGCCACCCGGAGAGTCGATTGCTTTCGATACTCATCGTTGCGTGATACAGTAACGGTTCGAGACACTTGGTCACCCTGTCATAATCATCAAGGCTTTTTTGAGTGGACTCGAACGGCGTGTCAGCGTCGGTGGCGTCGCTTTCCGGACTCGGGATCGAGGGCGTTCTCGAACGACTCGAGTCCTCATATCCGACCTGTGCTTCAACAGTCCGATACTCTCCGGAAGACCGATTCGAGACGACCGGTGGGACGTCGAAATCGGTGGTCGAACGGCCACGCAGATACCGTCGAGACACACACAGCTAAACGACCACGCGAGAGTCGCAGTGCCTTTGACGACGCGCACGACACAGAGTGTATGAACGGACGCCTGAGCGACGACGAAGTGGTCGTCGGCGGTGACGCCCGCCAGCGGTACTACGACTCGCGGGGATACGGGCGGCCTCTCGAAGGAAACGAGGTGGCGCTCTCACGCGTCGAGGCCGCCCACCTCCTGCTTCGGGGCGACCTCGATTCGGTCGAGGGAAAGGGGTTCCGCGAGTTCTTGCAGAACTCGACGGGCGATGGCTTCGCTGCGCGGTTTCTCGTCTACGCCGACCTGCGCGAACGCGGATTCTACCTCTCGCCCGACCGCACCGGGTGGGTGTACGACCCGCTCCCCAGTTCAGATTTCGTCGTCTACCCCCGTGGTAGCGGGCCGTGGGACGACGAGGTGCTGTACCGCCTTCGCGTCGTCAGCGAACGCGAGACGATACCGGCCACGCAGTTGGGCGACGTGGTGCTGGCGGTCGTAGACGAAGAGAGCGAGATTACCTACCTCGAAACCGAGCGCCTCGACGTTCGGGGAACGACGGACCGCGACGTGCCGACCGACCTCTCCGGGTCGCTCGTCGCCGACCGGGTGTTGTTGTGGGACGCCCCGGACGAACTCCACCAGCGGTCGTTCTACGGCCAGCCGATGGGTGGGCGCGAGACGGCGGGCGTCCTGCAACTGTCGCTCGTGGAGGCGGCGCACCTCGTCGCGGCTGGAAACCTGGCCGTCGGCGGAGGCTACGAAGAAATCGCTGCCCGTGGCCGGGACGTGGAAGGTGAGCGATTCGACCGACGGCTGCTAGTCTACCGCACCCTTCGGGAGCGAGGTGTCGTCCCGAAGACGGGGTTCAAGTTCGGTGCCGATTTTAGAACTTACGCAGACGTAGAGTCGGTCGAGAATCTCGGTCACTCCGAGTTTCTGGTCCGGGTGCTCCGCGACGATCACGAGTACGTCCCGCGTGACCTCGCACTGGACGTCCGACTGGCTCATGGGGTACGGAAGCGAATGATTTTTGCGCTCGTCACGGATAACGAACGAGTAGCGACCTGGCTTTCGGTCACGCGACTCACACCATGACACGAGACGATAGATTCGATGCGGGGGGTACAGAACTCGCGACCGATGGCGGTACTGCGGCGGGAGAGGACGACGTCGCACTCGACCCGTGGGGGTCGGCGACTATCTCCGATTACCGGAAACTGTTCGAGGAGTTCGGCATCGAGGAGTTCGACGACGTGCTCCCGGCGGTTCCAAATCCTCACTACCTGATGCGCCGTGGCGTCATCTTCGGCCACCGCGACTACCGCAAGGTCGCCGAAGCGATGCAGGAGGGAGACCCATTCGCCGCGCTCTCGGGGTTCATGCCGACCGGCGACCCGCACATCGGCCACAAACTGGTGTTCGACGAACTCATCTGGCACCAACAGCAGGGCGGGGACACCTACGGTCTCATCGCCGACCTCGAAGCCCACAGCGCTCGCGGCCTGTCGTGGGAGGAGATCGACGAACACTCGCGCGACTACCTGCTCTCGCTCCTCGCGCTCGGCTTCGACCCCGAGGACGGGACGCTCTACCGTCAGTCGGAGAACCGTGAGCTCCAGAATCTCTCGTTCGAACTCGGGTCGAAAGCCCGCTTCGCCGAGTTCGAGGGCATCTACGGCTTCGACGGCGAGACCAACGTCTCGCACGTCCAGAGCGTCGTCACACAGATGGCGGACATCCTCTACCCGCAACTGGACGAGCCGAAACCGACCGTCATCCCCGTCGGTCCCGACCAGGACCCGCACGTCAGATTGGCCCGCGACCTCGCCGTTAGAATGCGGTTTTTCGGCGTGACGAGAGCCTACGCCAGTTTCGAGGCGACCGACGAGGAACTCTCGCACGTCGCGGCGGCCTACGAAGCGCGCCACGAGTACGCCGACGACTCCGAGATGCCTCGATGTGAGGAAGCGGCGTCGTGGCTGGCCGAATCCGGCGACCCCTCCGTCCCCGCAGTCGAGACGGCCGTCGCCAAACTCGAAAACGCGGGGATGGAACCCCTCCGTCCCCGCGTTCGGTTCCTCGACCGAAACGCCACCGAAGCGGCCTTCGAAGCGCTCATCGATGCCATCGACGGCGAGAAGCGCGTCTTTGACGAGCACATCGATTCGTTCGACCTCTCGCGGGAGGACGCGGAAGCACTCGCCCGCCAGGTCGAGATAGACAACGGCGGCTACGGGTTCGTGATGCCTTCCTCGATCTACCACCGGTTCATGACGGGACTGACCGGCGGAAAGATGTCGTCGTCGGTCCCCGCCAGTCACATCAGCCTGCTCGACGACCCCGAGGAGGGGTACGACAAAGTGAAATCCGCGACGACGGGCGGGCGCGAGACGGCGGAACTCCAGCGAGAACTGGGCGGCAAGGCAGACGAGTGTCCGGTGTACGAACTGTACGCCTACCTGCTCTCGGGTGACGACGACGAGTTCGCCAAAGAGGTGTACGAGGAGTGTGTCGGCGGAGAGCGACTCTGTGGCGATTGCAAGGAGCAGGCGGCAACGCTGATGCGCGAGTTCCTGGAGGACCACCAGGAAAAGCGCGAGGAGGCCGAAGCGGTGCTGGAGGGGCTGGACATCGAACTCGAGTCCTCGCGGCGGTAAGTCGCGGATTCAGATTACCGTCGTTTCCATATTTCGCTAGTCGGTTCGTTCGGTGTCTATTTTCTCGGAGCGGGTCATTTTCTCGTCAACTTTCTCAGCGTTTGTTTCGAGATTGCTAGCGACTGCCGACTCCTAATACCGCAACCGCACCTCGTCCTCCCCAGCCTCCTCCTGCTCCGGCCGAGCGAACCTCGTTCTGGTTCTCGTGAGCAACGCGAACGAGAACACCACTCGGTCGTCCACCGTCAGAGACGAGCTCTGACGAGCCATTCGCTCGCTCTCTTCGGTCACTCACGAAGACCTCGCGCGGGCGATCCTCCGGCGGAGAGTCGCCATCGCGCGCCACCGCGACAGCCAGTTGACCAATCGCAGAGCGCACACACCAGTCGGACACGAAAAGCGCGCAACGAGGCGCGCGAGCATAGCCCACGAGGGCTTTCGAGGACACCATAACTGCGATAGCACCGCAACCAGCAAAAACGAATTCACAGAAATTCCATTCACCTCTATTTCCCGACTACGACACACGGTGTCGCCGAATCGACGAACGCCTCGTCCTCGGCCTCGACCAGTTCCCAGTAATTCCGCGTTTCCGCCCCCGTAACCTCCCGAACCACGTCCTCACTGATCAGATTCGCGCCACTCAACACTAACTCGAACGACTCGCGCTTTCTGCCTTCGAACTCCGCATCGAACTGCTCCCGACTCGCTTCGTTCGGGTAGTTCAATACGAGGTGCTCGCCCGTTCGCACCCGCGAATACAGGCTCTCGATGGCGCGTCGTGGCTCCGCCACGAAGTAGAGCGTGGCGACGCAGTACACCACGTCGAACCGGCGGTCGGTGTCGAGGTCGGGGAGCGAATCCACCGCGAAATGGAGGTTCTCCAGACCGCGCTCTGTCGCCCGCTCTCCGTTGTCTCGTACGACCGTCTCCGAGACGTCGAAGCCGTAGAAATCGGTGTCGGGGTAGCGTTCGGCGAGGCGAAAGGGAACGACCGCCGGGCCACAGCCGACCGAGGCGAAATCCTCGGGCACGCCCACGCGCTCGAAAAGTCGCTCCGCGAGGTCGGCCATCCGCTCGCCGCCGATGTAGGCACAGCGGTCGTAGTCCGCCCGTCGGTAGAACCGCTCCCAGTCCATCATGACTCGCCTATCGTAGGACGGGAGGTAAATTCCTCCGGAACGGTTCGGTCGGTTCTCCGCAACGTTTTTGTCGGCTCTGGGCCATCTTTCGCGTATGCCATCCGAATCCCGACGTGGCAGTATCGCCGTCGAACGACGACCAGCGACGGGATTCGGCTTTTTTTGCGCGGTCTGAGCGCACGGTGGAGTCCGCTCGCGGTGGGAGGACGAAACCCGCGCCACGCCCGGTCTTCAGAAGGGCTAAACCGCCGGACAGGGACATACGACCAACGACTACCAAGTGGAGATGAAACTACCAGAATCACAGGTCGCGGTGCTCGAAGCCGCGAGCGCGAACGAGGCACAGACCATCGAGGAACTCGCCGCGAAGGTGGGTTTGAAACCCGAGACGGCGACGGGCGCGGTCTTCGAACTCGAAGACGAAGGATTGCTCGCCGTCGAAGAACGAACCGAAGAATCCGTCTCGCTGACCGAGGAAGGCGAGGAGTACGCCGAGGGACGACTCCCCGAGATTCGCCTCTACGAGGCGGCGCTCGACGCCGGTGCCGACGGGAACCCGGTGCAGATGGGCCAGGCCATCGGTCAGTCCGGTCTGGGCGGGCCGCAGGTGAACATCGCCCTGTCGAACTACGCCCGGAAGGGCTACGGCGTCATCGACAGCGGTGAAATCTCGGCGAATCCGGACGCGGACCCCGAATCGGATACCGAAGCGAACGCCCTCTCCGCACTCGCCACCGGGGAGTCGATCGACGACGCCGACACGATAGACCAACTGGAGAGTCGCGGCCTCGTCGAGCGCGCCGAATCGACGGTTCGGTCGGTGACGCTCACGAGTGAGGGCGTCACGGCGATGATGGAAGGCGTCGAAGCCGCCGAGACGGTCGGCCAGTTGACCCCCGAGATGCTCACGACCGGCCAGTGGCGCGACGTGGAGTTCGCCGAGTACAATGTCGCCGCGGACGCCGAGCGAATCGACGGCGGGAAGGTTCACATCCTCCGGCAGACGGCGAACCGCGTCAAAGACGTGCTCGTCGGGATGGGCTTCGAGGAGATGGACGGGCCGCACGCGGACGCGGACTTCTGGATCAACGACTGTCTGTTCATGCCCCAGGACCACCCGGCACGCACCCACTGGGACCGGTTCGCGCTGTCGAACCCGACCGAAATCGACGAGTTGCCGGACGACCTCGTCGAGCGCGTTCGCCGGGCACACCTCGAAGGTATCGGCGAGGACAGCGACGGCTACCACTCGCCGTGGGACGAGGAGTTCGCGCGGGCAATCGCGCTTCGCGGGCACACCACGTCGCTGTCGATGCGCTATCTCTCCGGCAACGCCGTCGGAGACCTCGACCCACCACAACGCTTTTTCAGCGTCGAGAAGGTGTACCGCAACGACACCCTCGACCCGACACACCTTCTGGAGTTTTTCCAGATAGAGGGCTGGGTGATGGCCGACGACCTCTCGGTGCGCGATTTGATGGGTACCTTCAAGGAGTTCTACGAGCAGTTCGGCATCACCGACATCCAGTTCAAACCCCACTACAACCCGTACACGGAGCCGAGTTTCGAGCTGTTCGGCCACCACCCCGAGACGGGCGAACTCATCGAAATCGGTAACAGCGGGATGTTCCGACCCGAGGTGCTCGAACCCCTCGGCGTCGACTGCGACGTGATGGCGTGGGGGCTGGCGCTCGAACGCCTGCTCATGCTGATGTACGGCTTCGAGGACATCCGTGACGTGCACGGAACGTTGTGTGATCTCGAACTGCTCCGCGACGTGGAGGTGATTCACTGATGCCAACCGTAGACGTTTCTCCGGACGAACTGCGCCGCCTGACCGGCCACGAGGAGAAAGACGACGAGGAACTGAAAGACGACCTGTTCGCGCTCGGCCTGGAGTACGAGGGCGAGACGGAAGACGGCGACATGCAACTGGAGTTCGCGCCCGACCGTCTCGACCGCCTCTCCATCGAGGGCGTGGCGCGGTCGCTTCGCTACCAGTACGGCGACGATAGAGGTGTCTACACGCCGAAACCGAACGACCCGGACTGGTCCATCGTCGTCGACGAGAGCGTCCCCGACGAGCGACCCTACGTCACGGGTGCCATCGCCCGCGGCGTGAACCTCGACGAACAGGCGCTCGATTCGCTCATCCAACTGCAGGAGAAACTGCACGCGACGATGGGTCGAAAGCGCGCGAAAGGTGCAATCGGCATCCACGACCTGACGATGCTGAAGGGGTCGTCCGCCACCGACGAGGGCGGGAACGCCATCCAGTACGTCGGCGTGGAACCGGACGAAGACCGATTCGTTCCCCTCGACGCCGACGCCGAGATGACGCCCGGGGAAGTCCTGCGCACCCACCAGACCGGCGAGAAGTACGCCGACCTCGTCGCCGACTACGAGCGCTATCCGGCCATCTACGACGACATCGGCCTGTTCTCGTTCCCGCCGGTCATCAACGGCCGCCGAACCGAGGTGTCGACGGACTCGCGGGACCTGTTCATCGAACTCACCGGCACCGACCAGTGGACCATCGACAAGATGTGTACCATCATCTGCTACGCGCTGGACGCTCGCGCCGCGACCATCGAGGAGGTCGAAGTCGAGTATCGAGACCACACGCTGGTTCGGCCAGACCTCGACGTGACGACGAAGGCAGTCACTCACGAACAGGTAGAGACGTTGCTCGGTATCGACTTCGTTCCCGACGAAGTGCTCGACCTGCTGGAGCGCTCAGGGCTGGCCGGCGAGGCGACCGAGGAAGACAACGCGGTCGTCTACGAGGTCGAGATTCCGCCCTATCGCGTGGACGTACTCCACCCGGTCGACATCGTCGACGACATCGGTCGAGCCTACGGCTTCAACGACCTCTCGCCGCGATATCCCGACGTGGGAACGGTCGGCGGGCGACACGAGCGCTCGCGACTCGAAGACGCGGTCCGCGAGGTGCTCGTCGGACTGGGATTCGAAGACCTGCTCGACTTCCACATGATAAGCGAGGCGGAGAACTTCGAGCGAATGCGCGTGGAACCTGGGTCGGACGTGGTCGGTGGCGGCACTCCAGCGACCATCAAGAACCCCTACAGCGAGGACTACACGATGCTCCGGACGTGGGCGCTCCCCTCGCTCATGATGGTGCTGGAGAACAACACCCACCGCTCCTACCCGCAAGACCTCGCAGATATCGGGCTGGCAGCACAGGTGGACGACTCAGAGAACACGGGCGTCGCGGAGCATCGCACCGTGGCTGGCGTCCTCGCGCGCCACGACGCCTCCTACGAGGACGCCAAAGCGCGCCTGCAAGCCATCGTGCGGAACTTCGACGCCGAACTGGAGACGCCGCCCACGGAACACCCGACGTTCATTTCCGGGCGGGCGGCAGACGTCGTCATCGATGGCGAGACGGTCGGCGTCGTCGGCGAGGTTCATCCGGAAGTGCTCGTCGAACACGACCTCGAACTGCCCGTGGCCGGGTTCGAGTTCGGACTCGACGCGCTGGAGTAGGGTTTCTGTCTCGTCGTTTTCGTCGTCGTTCTTCTTCCAGTTCCTTTTCGCCGTCTTGCTATGGTGTGTTTCGGTCACATGTGTGCCATTATTCATTGGAATGACATTCTGTTCGTCGATGGGAATGAGATTTCGGTGGTGATAGAACTCTTCAACCCCGCCTAGGTCGACGTAGCGCCAGAAGTAGGCGTCAGATTTTGTACGAGTGTGATTTTCCCACGTGATTGGGTTGCCTCATCATCTTCTGCCGTCCGTTGCCCCGTCTGGTGAGTGGTCGTCCCAGAGGTTTCTTGCTGGGCGCTGGCACTGCCGACGCCCATCGCGAGTAAGCCGGCAAGACCTGTTCCGCGAAGCGTAATTCGACGGGTTATCCGCAGCGGTTCGAATTCCGTTTCATCCGTTTTGTCGTGTGTCTTTGTCCACGGCTCATACCCTCTTTCGCTCGTGCGGTGCCCAACAGCACTGTCCCACCCAACTCCCACTCTCGTACGACTCCATCCTTACAGTAGTGGTGACAATATTTAGTAATACTATGGGATAATACCGGTGAGAATTGTTGAACGACCGATTCAGTCGTACTCCGGTATCGGTTCGATCGACACTGAACGATCTAACCACGTCCATGATATTTGAGGGTCGAAAGCGTTAGACAACTGTATGCCCCCAGATGGGTCTACTTCCAACGGGAGTACTCATCTCTCTACGGACTTACAGACGAAAGTACAATACTGGGCTCCAGCAATCGCCGTGAGTCTGACGACGTTCATTGTGGTCATTAATGCATCCCTGATGAACGTGGCGATCCCCACGATGGTGGCTGATTTTGATACCACGGTCACCGTGATTCAAGGTGCGGTTTCACTCTACTCGCTGGTGATAGCTGCGCTAATTCTCCCAGCCAGTACGCTGCCGTCACGGCATAGTATTAGGCGTGTAATGGCAGTCGCACTGATCGTCTATGCCGCTGGGACGCTGGTGGCGGCGTTTAGCTGGAATACGACGATCCTCTATATCGGCTGGTCATTTGTCGAGGGTTCCGCAGCCGCTGTGATATTTCCCCTGACATACACTGTATTGAGAGTCAGTTACGAAGACGACGATCGGGCGAAGGCATTCGGACTGTTGGCTGGCGTGAGCGGGGTTGGATCGACTCTTGGACCGATTATCGGTGGAGCACTAACCACATACGCAAGTTGGCGGTGGGGATTTGCGCTCCAACTCATCGGTGTGGGGGTTATTCTCTTCTTCGTTCGGTATGTGAGTCCGACCCCACTGTCAGAAACACATAGTTCACTGGATAAAGGTGGGACAGCCCTGTCCATCGTCGGTTCGACGTCGCTCGTCACTGGCTTCCTTCTCAGTGGGAAGTACGGATGGTTAATCGAACGGCGGCCGTTCTTCGTCGGCGAGATGCAGTTCAATCCGTTTGGAACATCGCCGGCGATCTGGTTTCTCGGGGGTGGCCTCCTCACGTTCGCGATGTTCGTTCAGTACGAACGCCGAATGGAACGTGTTGGGAAGTCGCCGCTCGTTCCGCTGCATGTACTGACGAACCGCTCTTTTTTATCCGGTGTTATCACATACAATATTCGCTCGACAATCTCGGCTGGCTTCTTTTTTATCTTCCCGGTCTATCTCCAGGCCGTACTCGGATACACCGCCTTTGAAACTGGGGTAGCGTTGTTACCGTATTCTCTCGCGTCGATTCTTTTTGCGTCGTTTACGACCAGCTGGCGTAAGTACATCTCGCCAAAGACGCTTATCCAGGTCGGCATCGTGTGTCTGGGCGTTGGACTGGTGCTGTTGTACGAGCAGACAGGCCCCGGTCAGACGATCCGCAGGATGGCTATCCCGATGGCGCTTTATGGAGCCGGTGTCGGACTCATATTGGCACAAATCACCAATATGACAATGTCGGCTGTCCCTACCGCGGACTCCGCCGAGGCATCCGGAGTCCTAAACGTAAGCAGTTCGATAGGATATGCCCTGGGGACAGCAGTCGTTGGCTCGTATTTTCTCGGACAGTTCTATGGTAGTGTCGTCGATAGAGTCTTACGAGCAGAACAAGTGACCGTTTCAGTGGAGCAACGAAATGATCTGGTGATAGCGCTCGAAGATGCGGCAGAGACAGCGACCGAAGCCACGCAGCAGCAGTTCCTGAACCAACTTACTCCTGCACAACGACAATTGCTCGAGGGTATCTTCGAGGCCGCGATGTTCGACGCTCAGCAGGCGACACTCCTCCTCCTCGTACTGTTTGTGCTGTTCCTGCTCATCGCATCAACGTTCTTGCCACGGCAGGTATCGGAAGCCGAAGAGTGAGTTACTACGCCCTCAAGGGCGTGGCATCTGGGAGCCCGGTCAGGCCGTTGGCTCCGCTCTCCACCGGTCGATGACGTCGGCGACCGATTCCTCGGCTTTCACACCGCCGACGTTCGCCGCGAGTCCCGCCGTTTCGAACATTTGTACGACGTCGGCCTCCGCCCCCGCAAAACGGAGGTCGATGCCACGCGATTCGAGGTTCTGTTGAAGTTTCTCCAGCATCTGTGCGGCCTCGAAGTCGACCGTCGGGGACGAGGTGAGGTCGAAGACGACCAGTTCGACATTGGAGTCGCGTTTCGCGAGCCGGTCGAGGAGGTCGGTTCGAACCGTATCCGCGTTCGCGTAGAACAGTTCGGCTTCGACGCGATAGACGAACACGTCCGTGCTGGTCGTCGCCGCCGGGTACACGTCGAGAGCGATGAATTGATCCGTCCCGTCTATCTGACCGAGCTCGTGTGTTGCTGGATGGCTGACCCGAGAGATTGCGACTAACAACGAAAGGACGACACCGATGTAGATACCCCAGAGCATCCCGACTGTGAGAACCCCGAGCAAGGACGCCATAGCGATGGCGAACTCGCTCTTACTCACCCGGTACAGTTGCTGGATCGCCGGTATGTCGATGAGACCCTTGACGGCAACGATGACGATCGATGCGAGGATCGCTTCCGGGAGATTCGTAAACACGTCAGTGAGAAAGAGGAGGACGACGACAAGAACTATAGCGACGACGGCGTTCGTGAGTTGCGTCTTGCCGCCGACGGAGTCGTTGAGTGCCGACCGCGACATACTTCCGCCGACGGCGAATCCGCCCCCGAGGCCAGCAGCGAGGTTAGCGCCGCCATCAGCCAGCAGTTCCTGATTCGCATCAGTATCATAGTCGTGGCGTCGGGCAAACATCTCGACTGCGCCGATGCCCTCGACGTACGAGAGGAGAAACAACGCGGCGGCGATGGGGACGAGGGTTCCCAGCGTCGAGATATCGGGTATCGTCGGAACCGTCAGTGAGGGCAGGCCGCTCGGAATCGGTCCGACGATGCCGACGCCGCTGGCCTGCAGATTCGTCACCGACATGGCCACGATCGCGAGGACGACGACGACAAGTGCGTTCGGGAAACGCGGTACGAACCGGTCACCGAGGACGAGCAACACGATGCCCGCGACGCCGATGGCTAGCGTCTCGGGGTTCGTCATACCGAGATGGGTCACGATGTACCATATCCGCCCGAAGAAGGTTTGTCCGAAGAAACCGCCCACCGTGCTGCTCTCGATGCCGAATAGTTTGTTGAGTTGGGTTGACATAATATACAACGCCGCTCCGGCGGAAAACCCCGTGAGCACCGACCCCGAGATGAAGTGGACGAGAAAACCCAATCGGAGCGCCCACGCAACAACTGCGATGACGCCCACGAGGAGCGTCGTCACGATGACGAGCGATGCGTACGAGACGGTACTCCCAGTGGCTGCATACCCGACGCTACTCGCGAGCAGGATCGCCAGTGCCGAGGTCGGTCCCACGATGACTTGCCGAGAGGTGCCGAGAAAGAGGTAGGCGATGACGGCCATCAACCCGGCATACAAACCGGTCTCCGGTGGCAAGTTCGCCAGCGACGCGTACGCTAATCCTTCGGGAATGACCGCCGCCGCAACGGTGATTCCCGCGACGACATCCAGACGGAGCCACGACGTGTCGTACTGCGGAAGCCACTCTAATACCGGGAGTATCGACGAGAATCGTTGGCTGATTCGTTTTTGGAGGCGTTTCGTTTCCGATTCCGAGTCAGCCGTCGTGTCGTGTGACTTGTTGTCCATGGTTAGCACTTGTTTTTCTCTCGCGCGGTGCCCACAGCACTGCCCCACCCAGCTCGCACTCTCGTACGGCAATTCTTTATAAATAGATGATGGTGGCAAAACATAAGGTACTGATACAATAGCGGTGAGAACTGTTGAGCGGCGTGTTCAGTCGTCCTCTAAGAGACTTTCACCTGCTCTGAGCAATCCTACTCGCTCCGTTTCGAAATCGTGGGCCTGCTTCACTCGCGCTTTGTATTCATCACGACTCCAGAAAATCATCACCGGTTGAGGGTTTCACCAAGACCTGCTTCACTGCGATATCCGTCCCTCGCACGAATTGCTCTGCTCACGGCTTCGCCGTTCGCATCGCTCCCGCGCGCCGGAGTGGTTGTCTTGGATGGCAGGAGAAAGAACAGACTGTCGTTGGGCGGCGATAGAAAGGGCTGACACCCTTCTTCCCCACTATCGGCGTATGAACTACGAGTTTCGCCCCTTCACGGCCGAGGACGCGGACGCCATCGTCTCGTGGCACTACGACTCGCCCTTCGACTTCTACGACATGGTGAGCAACCCCGACGACCTCGCGTGGTTCACGAACCCCGACGAGTGGGACGACCGCCACGCCGTGTTCGACTCGGACGAGGGGCGCGTCGGCTTCTTCTCGTTCGAGCTAGACGATGGAACGCTCGAAATCGGACTCGGGATGCATCCCGACCTCACGGGACGAGGATACGGGGTGTCGTTCGTCGAGGTCGGTCTGGCGTTCGCGCGAAAGGAGTACGACCCCGACGAGTTCGCCCTGGCTGTGGCGACATTCAACGACCGAGCCATCTCCGTCTACGAGGCGGTCGGCTTCGAGCGCGTCGGAACCTTCCTGCAGGAGACGAACGGTGGGGAGTACGAATTCCTGGCGATGGCCCGTCCAGCGAAAAGAGGTTCGTTCAGTCGAGGTCTGCGCCGATAGCGTCCTCGATGGCATCGAAGCCATCGCGCTCTAGCAGTTCCAGCAATCCTTCGTTGATGTCGCGCGCGATGGATGGCCCACGATAGACGAGGCCGGTGTAGAGCTGGGTGACGTGCGCGCCAGCGCGAATCTTCCGGTAGGCGTCCTCTGCGGTGAAGATACCACCGACGCCGACGACTGGAACGTCGACACGTTCCGCGACGAATCGAATCATCTCCGTCGCGCGTGATTGGATCGGCCGTCCCGATAGTCCACCCTCTTCGTCGCGGTAGCGACTACGGAGGGTGTCCGGGCGTTCGGTCGTCGTGTTCGTGGCGATGACGCCGTCGAGGCCGAGTTCCGTCACGAGGTCGAGTGCGTCGGCGATGGCCGGTTCGGGGAGGTCGGGGGAGAGTTTCACGAGCAGCGGGCCCGCACCTGCGTCCTGTAGCGTCGTCAGAATTCGCTCCAGGTTCTCGCGGTTCTGGAGTTCGCGTAGTCCCGGCGTGTTCGGACTGGAGACGTTGACGACGAAGTAGTCCGCGTGTGCGTCCACGCGCTCGTAGGTGTACAGGTAATCTTCCTCGGCGCTTTCGAGCGGGGTCGTCTTCGACTTCCCGATGTTCGCGCCGACCGGAACGTCCGGGAGTGACTGTCGTGTCATGCGCGCCCCGATTCTATCTGCTCCGTGGTTGTTGAACCCCATGCGGTTGATGATGCCCTCGTCCTCGCGGAGACGGAACATTCGCGGACGTGGATTGCCAGCCTGGGCCTCGGCGGTTACGCCGCCGATTTCGACGTGACCGAAGCCGAGGCTGGCGAGCGCGGAGGGGACCTGTGCGTTCTTGTCCAACCCTGCCGCGACGCCGACCGGGTTCGGGAACGTCTGGCCGAACGCCTCGACGGCAAGTCGAGGGTCTTCGACCCGATAGTGCACTTCGAGCAGTCGCTCTATCGGTGTTCCCTGGACACCTCTTAACATCGTGTGGACGGTTTCGTGAGCAGTCTCTGCGGGAAACTGAAACAACAGAGGTCTGAGAACGTCGTATGCGTTCATCGTTCTATCAGAGAGAAAGATTTGCCCGCGGTCTGCCCGCGGCGCGTTAGAACTCGTGTTCGACCTCGTCTTTGTCGGCCTTCTGGATGATTATCTTGTCTTCCCGAACTCGGACGAAGACCTCGTCGCCGATTTCCATGCCTGCGACGGCCAGTTCGTCTTCGTGCAGATTGACGTGGACGTTGTGGTATTCACCATCTTCATCTTTCGCGCCACTCGGGCTGAGCTTCTTTTTCCGTACCATCGCGGTATCTTATGCAGTCCTTCTCCGTAGCATGTACTTAAGTGTTTTCTACTATATTATGCTGGTTCGACTGTTTCCTTCGACTTCTTTCAGACGTTGCTACGGACCGGAACCACTTACCTTACTCGGCCTGTGTCCGCGTTCATTCGAACGAAATCGCCCGACGGCAGAATTCCGATATAAATATCTATCGCTGCAAAACGCTCATATCGGCGATATATTTATAATGACCCCTGTGCTGGGTTGGCATGGAGGAGAAAACCATGGTACGTGACGATGGTAAACGAAACTTCGCACTTCGCGAAGCAGATGGTGAGGAATCGAGCGTCTTCTCAGGCAACACACCCCGACAGGCTGCACTCAAGGCAGCTCGACGACTCAACCCGGGGAGTTCCGAGGACGAAGCAGAACGAACCGAACTCCGTCTTCGAGAGAAGGGAACCGACAAAGTCCACATCTACGAAGGGTGGGCGTGGCACGAGGAGGCACCTGACGACAAACCCGACTGGATGCCGTCTGAAATAACTGAGGCAAACGTCTCCAAGCAGGGCATCGAGCACCTGGACGAGTGAACTGTACGTACTCGACTAACTCCGTATTTTATCGGGGGGTGGCCAGATACTAATAAAATCTCCGCGCGTACGCGAGGACGCACCAATAGCAAATCGTGAAAGGCTTTTATTTGCTCTAATCGAGGATACGACTGCGCGGGGCACATCCGACCAGACCAAGTGCACGACGCACTGGATGACGGTTCGGCCTCCACTCGCGCTACATTTCTCGGACAGACATCGACCCCCGTATCTCGAGGCCCGGATGGATGCTAGGTACTCTGTCTCGAAGCGCTTCCCATTCGACGGGCTTAAATGTATCTCCACCATCCGTAGGAATGTGAACGCCGCCGGGCGGTTTTCCCGCTCGGTGGTCGCTCGAATACGACGTCCTTAAATATCAGGATGTGCCGGTTCGAGCGGAAGAAAACCCGATTCAATGGTCTTAAGTATATGGGGTCACTCGAATTGGATGTGGATTACGTCCCTCGGTTTGGGACGGTCGAATCGCACCTAATTCGGTGCCTTTATGTATCGAAGGCCACTCGGATTGGGTACGAAGACGCCTCCGGTGGTCATCCGCCGGGGGCGAGCGGAATCCGACGCCCTTAAGTAAACGAGGGCGTTCGGATAAGAACGCGAAGAAAGAGACGATGTGATTCGCGGGGCGTTCAAATCGTTCCGCAATCTCGGACCGCACTGGTTCGGCACGCTGGCTTCTCGCCGGTGCTTCGATGGGTTTAATACCCGTCCTCGCCTAACAGTAAGTCCGAAGGAAATGAGGATCTCACCCCTGCGGTCTTCCGTACACGATGGGATCTGATGTTAGCCCTGGCAGTTCGGTGACACCTGGCCAGTTACTTGGCTCGGGGTCGTCGAACTGACGGACCAAGCAATGCGACCAATGTACAGAGTACATGCGTTAGCATGTCTCCGCCAGACCCACCGAGCAGTATGCTCGGCAACCATTCCGGTTGATCCTGCCGGAGGCCATTGCTATCGGAGTTCGATTTAGCCATGCTAGTCGCACGAGTTCAGACTCGTGGCGGATAGCTCAGTAACACGTGGTCAAACTACCCTATAGACCAGCATAACCTCGGGAAACTGAGGCTAATACTGGATAAGGCTCCTATGCTGGAATGCAAGGAGCTGGAAACGTTCCGGCGCTATAGGATGTGGCTGCGGCCGATTAGGTAGACGGTGGGGTAACGGCCCACCGTGCCGATAATCGGTACGGGTTGTGAGAGCAAGAGCCCGGAGATGGATTCTGAGACAAGAATCCAGGCCCTACGGGGCGCAGCAGGCGCGAAAACTTTACACTGCACGACAGTGCGATAAGGGAACTCCGAGTGCGAGGGCATATAGTCCTCGCTTTTGTGTATCGTAAGGTGGTACACGAATAAGAGCTGGGCAAGACCGGTGCCAGCCGCCGCGGTAATACCGGCAGCTCAAGTGATGGCCGCTTTTATTGGGCCTAAAGCGTCCGTAGCCGGCCGAACAGGTCCGTCGGGAAATCTGCTCGCTCAACGAGCAGGCGTCCGGCGGAAACCAGTCGGCTTGGGGCCGGAAGGCTCGAGGGGTACGTCTGGGGTAGGAGTGAAATCCTGTAATCCTGGACGGACCACCGGTGGCGAAAGCGCCTCGAGAGGACGGACCCGACGGTGAGGGACGAAAGCTAGGGTCACGAACCGGATTAGATACCCGGGTAGTCCTAGCTGTAAACGATGCTCGCTAGGTGTGGCACAGGCTACGAGCCTGTGCTGTGCCGTAGGGAAGCCGAGAAGCGAGCCGCCTGGGAAGTACGTCCGCAAGGATGAAACTTAAAGGAATTGGCGGGGGAGCACTACAACCGGAGGAGCCTGCGGTTTAATTGGACTCAACGCCGGACATCTCACCAGCTCCGACAGTAGCAGTGACGGTCAGTTTGATGAGCTTACTAGAGCTACTGAGAGGAGGTGCATGGCCGCCGTCAGCTCGTACCGTGAGGCGTCCTGTTAAGTCAGGCAACGAGCGAGACCCGCACTCCTAATTGCCAGCAGCACCCTTGTGGTGGCTGGGTACATTAGGAGGACTGCCGCTGCTAAAGCGGAGGAAGGAACGGGCAACGGTAGGTCAGTATGCCCCGAATGAGCTGGGCTACACGCGGGCTACAATGGCCGAGACAGTGGGAAGCCACTCCGAAAGGAGGCGCTAATCTCCTAAACTCGGTCGTAGTTCGGATTGAGGGCTGAAACTCGCCCTCATGAAGCTGGATTCGGTAGTAATCGCGCTTCAGAAGAGCGCGGTGAATACGTCCCTGCTCCTTGCACACACCGCCCGTCAAAGCACCCGAGTGAGGTCCGGATGAGGCCACCATGCGGTGGTCGAATCTGGGCTTCGCAAGGGGGCTTAAGTCGTAACAAGGTAGCCGTAGGGGAATCTGCGGCTGGATCACCTCCTAACGATCGGGATCAGGCCGACGCGCCTGACCCACCTTTGCTGTCTTCGACACCTCGGCCACGTATCTGGCCAGGCACCTTTGAACTGCCAGGGTTAACATGACCCCTCGCCGCGAGGCGAGGTGGGCCCATAGCTCAGTGGTAGAGTGCCTCCTTTGCAAGGAGGATGCCCTGGGTTCGAATCCCAGTGGGTCCATCCCTCGGGGTAGTTCGAATCGTTCCTCTTAAGTACAAGAGGGCGAAACGAACTATTCCCGATGTAACCGATGCACCAACCCGCGAAAGCGTGGTTGGGAAGGGTTCGACGCACGCTCTTGGCGACCACCGGGACGTGCGATGACGACCGTATGTACGTGCAATCCAGGCGTCCACTGGACT
>NZ_JBPEHH010000039.1:0-42872 GCF_054177595.1 Haladaptatus ordinarius
GTAGCCTCATTACGCACCAATCCGGACAGCGGCTGAATCAGGCGACTGATTCAGTCGCCTCATTCTGACTACTACGTGTCAGCAACTGGTCTCTTGAGCCAGAGTGGACAACTAGCGACTATTCCGGGTGCTTACTATTCCTCCGTAATCCGCCAGACAACCACTCGCGAACTCAACTTCCCTCGCTCGACTTTTCCATTCTCATGCAACGTTTCAAGCCGTCGATGAGCGGATGGCCGCTCAACCCTAAACGTGTCCACCACCACCGAGCGGTCACAGCCCGAAACTCGGACTCATGCTTCGGATTGCTGGTTCTTTTGCGCTATTTTGCCGCTGTCTTTTTGTAGTATTATACCGTCTGGACGCTTGTATGGCTGATTTGATTGTCAAAGCCGCAGTGAAAGACCAGCTCGAAGAACACAATGTGGCGAGTGATTTCTACGATGCACTCGATGAGGAAGTCGCAGAAGTCCTCGACAACGCTGCCCGACGAGCTGAAGAAAACGATCGCAAAACCGTTCAAGCGCGCGATTTGTAGCGATTCATCGCTGCAATGTAGCATCAACCTGTTTTTGTCGCTACACAGAACTCATTTCCCTATCAAAGACCACGTCTGTATCCCATTCATCGATTCCAAGAATTTGGATATCACAAGCTTGGTCAGTGTTGATCTTCGGGGTCGAACTGAGTAACAGCGACATGACTGGATCAGTTTTGTATATCCCTGCTCGGAGGCACGCCATGGCACGCGTTCGAGCAGGAAGGAGGGGTGGCGAGGAAGAGGGCGTGTGGATCGGGAGTGATGGCGCCAGACCCACGTGGGAGCCCATTCAGGGTGTCAGAGACAACCGCGCCACACCTGGTCCTTTGAGGGTTCGGTAAATGCTTTGTGTTACTATTAAAAAATGAGACAGTCAGCATGATGACTATATGCGGGATTTTCACCAGTTGATTGGAGAGCCCACGAATGCGTACTGCTCATCCGATCAGAGGTTCTACTCCATGAAAGGAACGCTACAAATCATGCCTCTCTATCGACCGGTACCCGCTCGAACCCCATCGTCGAAAAGTCACTGTCGAAGGCAAACATCTGCTCTATCCCGTGCTCTCGAGCAAGCACCGCACTCGTCTGATCAACAAAGGAAATCTGCTGATCGTCAAAACGCTCGAACTCCTCACAGGCCTCGTCGAACATCTGCTTTCCCACTGGCAGAATATTGAACGTCTGTGATTGGCGAACCGTTGAGAGCGCCTCAACAGCTGCTGTATGCCCAATCTGGTACAGCATCAGTGTCGCAAACTCCGAAAGCACATATCGACTCGTAAACACCGGTCCATACTCGCCAGCTTCCATTCCATCGAACACAGCATTCGCTGCTTCGTGATTCACATCGTTATCGTCAAAAGCAGCGTACAACCCACCGGTATCGACGAACAAGGGTAGTGGACGACTCATCTCGACCGATTCCCATAGAGAATATCATCTACGTGCTCGGACGCTTCAGTCAGCTCTCCAGAGCTGTAAGTCGTCCGTGAAAAGATTGGGTCACTCGGATCAACTTCATTCACCGAATCCTCATCGACGAGCCACCAGACGACTCGCCCGGCAGTCTGACGACTCTTCACTCGACCCTGGTCTTCGAGTTGGCCAAGCTTTCGCCGAGCAGTCTCTCGTGAACACTCAAGGGCATCAGCGACATCACCAGAGGTCACTACTGGTCCCTCCACTTCCTCGAAGATGGTGAGTACGTCGGCGAGCGTTACTGTCTCGACGTACCGCCCTGAATCACTGCGGTCTTTGGACATACTCCACAGTACACACTACCGAAGTATAGTCCTGTTGGTGTATGCCATGTGGTGAATGCCAACCTTTATGGCCATATGGCGTATACAATATGGTAGGAAGAACGGTGCCCTCGGGCGTGTGTAGAAACGCGCCGGGTGCTCTAACACCCGGCACCGGTCTTCCAATTGGACCAGAAGACCATGAGTACAAAACAATCCGCAGCCCTTGAAGCTGACGAGGCGGCACAGAAACGCGCACAGGCCGAACAATTTTCCTTCGACGTCGATGCCCCCGGACTCATCGAAGTCACCAACGAGAACCACGAGAACCCCGCAGCCCACCAGTACACAGTCTCCATCGACGATGTGACCGAGAACCTGATGGCCTGCACCTGCCCGCACCACGTCCACCGCAACGCATACTGCAAGCACATGGCTGCCGTCGAGACCGCAACCGACGACGGGACGCTTGACGCATTCCCGTCCGCGGACGAAGCCGATGCCGAACTCGAAGATTGTGACTGTGATGGCCTCGGTGACTTCCCGTGCTGGCCGTGCGTGAGAACGGGACGAAAAGAACTGCCGAACTAACCACTGCTTCAGCCTTTTTTCTCCATGGCACGCCAAGTGACGTTCTCAGATATCACCAACCAGCGAACGCTCATGCAAAGCGCGGATACAACGACCGACAATACACCGGAGACACCGACAGCCCTCCTCGACCGAGCACAACAGCACGCAATGAACGTCGCCACCGAGCACTTCACTGACCTGCCGATCGAAGCCATCGACTGGGAGGTTTCACATCGAGCGCAACGACAGGCAGGGGTTACGAAGTACGACCCCAAGATGGACGAGAGGACGGCTTATCGGTCATGGTCAGTGTTTCGACAATGGTGTCTATGAGGTTGCTGAGAGTGCAATTCGACCCTACTCAACGTATTTGCTGAGCTGGGCAACAGCTTGGTCGACAACATCCTCATGGAGTGTTCCCTGTCGATAGCTGATCCAGTCGCTCTTAATAGAATTCACTGATCACGGCATTATCGAACTTGACTTAGGAGCACCACCATCAACCCACTGCTCGTCCGTGAGCGGAATCCGTTCATTATGCCATGTCCGCGTGGTGAGAGAACACGTGATATATTGTTCGCCGTGGAATGGTGTCTCAGTGCGGTTAATAACGAGGAATGGACGACCAGCCATTTCGTCGTCTCTGAACGGGTCAGTTGCGACCACGACGTCTCCGCGCTCCGCAGTCATTCCTGCGGTTCCTCGGCAGCATGTTCACGCCATTCGTCTAAGTCCTCTGCTCCAAACCGCTCATCCAAGTCATCCATGGTCTGATGGAATCGAAATGCGTCTCGGACGCGCTCCTCGCCCCCAAGGGCCCAGTAATCCCCCTTATGCTGAACGAGCTCGCGTTCCTTGAGTCGGCGGAGGACGGTGCTGATGGACGTCTTCTTGACGCTGGTTCCCTCTGCGATTTCGGAGGGAGTGAATGCCTTGTCGTTGTTCTGGTAGAGGAACCGAATAACCTTCTCGGCGTTTGTTACCTCGGTCAACTCTTCGTTGCTAGCCTCAGTGAAGGTCTTGATGTCGATTGGCATGTCTGTCAGTAGTGTCTCCGATGTCTTAAGCGTTAGTTCGTCACCGCTTCAATAGCGGCGCTATTAATGTATTTAAGACGGACGAGATTACCTGAATTGCAGGCGGGTAAGGCCCCTTCCGCAAGGAGCGACCGAAGGGAGCGAGGAGGGAGGGGATACGCCCGCCGACTTTGGTCACTTTCACTGTCCGGCCTAGCCTTCCGACGTCCGCGTTCGACCATTGTAGTAAGGCACTCACTGCAATGTGTCCGGTGTTTGAATGCAAAACCACGCATGCACCGAATGCGGTAGGTGAGTGTCCACCCGGTAGGAGTGGGACACTCCGACCACCTATCAAGGGAAGTCGCCTGCGGAGTCTGGAACCGTCCTCAGAACCATCGGTTCTGATGGGCCGCACAAGAGCGTCGCTCTTGTGGACGCTGTGGAAACGGGGTCTGCACGTTTCGACACAGAAACAGGAAGCTCCCACCGCAACAAGTGAGGGCCGAGGAGGCCCGAACGCGGTAGGGCGGGGTAGTTCACTGTGACACGAGAGAGAACACGTGTGGTTTAAAACAATCCACGTCCCCGTAGTGCGAAGTAGCCGACTTGCTCTGAAATGTGATTCGTCTCAGTATCACCGCTCTTTTCTTCTTCAATACGTATCTCAACGCTGTCCCGTCCAACATTTCGACATCGAACGCCTGCGGTATCAGATCCGTTGAATGTCTGTATATTCGCTAGAAAAATCGGATTAACTCCATATTTTCGTGTCAGTTTGGTCGATTTCCATGTATTAGTACAGTTCGAGATACGCTTTGCTTCGAAGATCTTCGCTCCGTTACGACCACGGCCATGATCGATAGCGATATATCCGACCCGCTCACCCGTATGTGAACCCTTGGTCTCTTCTTCTTGGAGACGAACGTCAAACCCGTTTGTTCCGATATTCTTCAAGCGCGTAACAATCGCGTTCGGTCCGTTGAACGTCTGAGCCTGGCCAAGAACGATCGGTTTCCGATTGAACGACTGGGGGAAGTTGACGAACTCGAAGGTCTGATTCACTCCGTTCACTTGGTGGACTTCTACGTGCGTGCCGTCCTCAAGGATGTGCGAACCAGCCTCCATGACTAGATAGGAGAATTCCTCGGTTGTATGGCTCCCATCCAGATAATCCCATTCTTCGAGTTTGTATTCGAAGCTGCTCTTAGTCACGTTGCGAATTCTGACATGACACGGCTGAGTGCCATTATACGACCCCGGAGTCATGATTACGACCGGATTGGCGTACGAGCCTTCAAAAGAGATTGTATGCCACGTTCCAGGGCTTGATTGATTACTGGACACGCGATCGACTTCGCCGATGCTAGGGGTCTCCTTTGCGGCTACAGCGTCGACTAATCCGAACCCTTGTTTGTCTTCCGAGAGACCAATGTCTTCGGCGGTGTCGCGGAGGTGCTGGCGAGCTTGCGTATGTGAAAGGCTCCCCCCTTCTGGGGACATCAACAATCCAGCCACACCGCTAACGTGTGGACACGCCATCGATGTACCCGACTTATATCCATAACCACCGGGAAGAGTCGAGTATATCTCCGATCCAGGGGCAGCCAGTTCAACCTCGGAACCTACGCTCGAAAACTCAGACAGTGTATCGCTTTTAGTTGTCGAACTGACTGCGATCACTTGTGGGTATGCACCCGGATATGTAACTGGTCCGTGATAGTTATTTCCCGCACACGCAACGAGAAGAACACCTTTGTCGTGGGCATATTTGCAGGCATCCGCGACCGTTTGTGAATAATCATCGCCGGCAATGCTCATACTTGCAACATTATATCCCTGGTCGGCCGCCCATTGAATACCCGCGGCAATCCACGACCATCGCCCCCAGTTGTCCGAGTTAAGAACTTTCCCGGCGTGAAGCTTTAGTGCAGGCGCAGCTCCGATGATACCTTGTAAATTGTCGTTTGCAGCAGCAATGCCCGCACAGTGGGTTCCGTGTCCCGTATCGTCATCCCATGAATTAGTATTTGGAACAAACGATTTCCCAGTCCCGAGATAGGCTTGTAGATCTGGATGATTCTTATCAATTCCCGAATCGATAACGGCAATGTGAGCGCCTGAACCGGTGAATCCAGCATTACTTGTTTTATTGGCATCAATGCGATCAACGCCCCAGGGCAAAGTCTGCCCACCCCCCCGGTATTTACCATCTCGCTCGATATAACGTACATCAGGACGCCGCTCAAGTGCTTCGATAGCCTGTCTTGAGAATCTACCAGCTACCGCTTGCTTGTCTGACTCAAGTTGCAGAATATGGTCAATTGAGTGAGCATGTATTTTCGCGGCGTGCGTACTACCAGACGATTTAGTCCCAACAATATACTGATTGGAGTCTGAAGCGCCGGTTTGTTCTCGGACTTCTCCGAGTCCAATAATCCCTCTGAAAACACTACTTGTTGCGACCCCTCTTAATAATTTTCGTCGCGAAAATATCCCATCAACATTTTTACCAATATCTGTTAACCACATTTTGTAACTACGTCAATTAAAGCGTATAATAAATATTTTGTGTGATGTTACTTGGTTAACGCCAGCACTCGGCATAACGTCCCCTCTCACAACCATTTCGCGTGCACGGAGTGCTTTCTTCTGGTTGGGCTCTGGTGAATCGCCAGACAGCGTTTGATTTCACTGCATCGCGGCACGCTTGATGTTGTGAACGATACATTTTACGACGAGTTCACGAAATTCTCGGTAATTACTGTGAGAGAAAACAAGAAGGGAATTGCAATAAGGAACCAGCGACGTTCCCGCTTGAGGTGAAGCTGTCGTACGCCGTCCGCCCAGAAGTTGAAGAAGACCACTGCGTCGCCGTCTCGAAGCGCCGGTCGGTCGGTGACGAGCGTCGGTTTCACGAACTCGTCGGTTTCGCCGCGGGCGTAGTTTTCCTCGACCGCTTCCACGGCGGCCTCGTACTCGGCCTCGCGGTTCATGACGGGGTCGTTGATTCGGGTGTTCGCCTGGTAGACGACGCGTCCGGTGCCGATGTTAACGTGATCTACCTCGCTGTTCCCCATCTGCCCGTCAAGGAGGCCGACCTGCCGACCATGGACCGTGAGTGATATCGTACGCGCCCCCGCTCCTGCCCGGGTGCGAGTTCCCAGCTGTCGATGATGACGAGTGCCGCTCTCATGCGCTGGAGGATTCGCGGCCGTGACAAGACGGCTTCGATAAGGGTGTGTCGCGGCCGATAGACACATAACCCTCGTGTGTACGTTGATCAGGTATATGCTGACCGAGTGGTTCTGCCGCGCCACTCACTGCGGGGTAGCGTGCCGGAAGCGATTCGAACGATCCGCACGCGGTGGAACACGTCGCTGCGAACCTACAGTTGTATTCGTCTCGCAGCGGTTGGAGAGCCGCCGCTCACAGCGACGGCGCTCCCCTGTCTGTACGTTTTTGTCCAAATCCGGAGGATCACTCGAGATGGACGTCCTCTCTCCCGGCTGTTCTTCCTGAGAATGTTGTGCTGTTCGAGTATATCTACAGTCGTTCGATGGCTTCTGTCGATTTACAGGCTTAACAGGCGCAATGCCACGTCCTTTAGGGCGTGGATACGCGCCGGAAGCCTGATTCGGTTTCGGCCGGTCACTGCATTGCCGGATATTCCACGAGCGATAGGATTAAGCCTCTTACTGCCGTATCTATGGCTACCGACGTTCCCTCGTTGGCGAACACAGTCTTTGACCGTTCCGATACGGTTCGAGAGACACCGCGTCTCTCGTCATCACGAGACGGCTTGCCGTCTCGAACGAATTCGCATCGACTCGCCGCGTGGTAAGAAAGTCGATGCCCAGTCCACCACGTCCGGGCCTCCGGGTCGTCTGACGCTGATGGTGGTACCCAGCAGGCTGAATACCCTGTCGCGGAGGGACGGACGGTATTCCGTCCCGGTGACACGCCGATTGCACATCGGTGGGAAGGCTGCTTTGATACGGCTCCACGCGCTGCAAACCACGTCCGTGGTCATAACTGGACGGGAACCAACGAGGGAGGACGCGAAAGCGTACTTCGCTCCCGAGGAAACGCGCACGCTTAATATCCACGTCGTGGATTCCCGCGTCTTTCGGCGCGGGAGCAGATCAATTGCTCAGTGACTTTATCAACTCGAAACGGGACGGGTCGGAGCATCACTCTATGGCCTCATCGATTGATTTGCCCTCACGTGTTTCATCGGATTCGGTAAGTTCCCCTTCAAGTGTATTCCGCCGTACTTGAAAGATTACATACGCTCCAACAAACGTACCTACAATTGCAGTGGCAACCGAAAGCCATTGTTGTCTTCCACCGACATCGGACGCATACCAATAAATGATAGCGATCACTAAACTTATGACAACCGTGACTCCGAGTTCCGTTCGCTTTAATCTGTAGACCATGAACCCTGACTTTGCTATCGTAGAAGGTGCTTTTGAACGTTTTTGAATGTTCTTTATAACTAATATCTGAACTATGGGTTTAAATTATCAAATTATTAGAGTTCTACTGTCCAATTGATTTTATAATGCATCTCTTGTATGTGTGGATGACAATTCTATTTCCGCTCATGGTTTGAATTGTATTTTTCTCCAGAAAGGGCAATGGCTAGCTAACGAGCGAGCAGTTATTGGAGTCGGGTATCATGGAAACCATGGATCCTTAGAAATTTGCGTTATTGGATTAATTAACAACCGATTTTGTCCGACAATCACTTATTCATTTAAAACTCATAGCTATCACGAATGTAATTCTATGTCAATGGGAACATTCGACGCAGAGGAGTACAAACGTCGCGAGAAGAAAATCAGCTCTGTTGTCGCTGATTCTGACGATCAACGGACGAACTTTGAAGGTCACGTAGAATACACTGGCGATGACTCAATCGAAAAACTCCTCGCACGACTAAAAGAAGTGAAGGCAAAGTAGCCCATAGGTTGTTTGATCACTGTCCTAGCGTATTGTGACAACTCATTCATGACGTTCAATTGTTCGCTAACAGTACATGTACACGTACCACTAGCGGCCAGGCCGCTTGTCTGAAGACAGTTGATCTTGTTTTGTGACTTGGCCACCACATTCCGGACACACTCCTTCCGTGGTATCGAAGGTTTCACCACACATCTGGCATGCAAATCGCGCATCACTCTTTGTCGCGAAGAGCTCTTTGAGTTTGTTCATAAATCCCATTGGTAGTAATGTACTCTCTTTGTGGTATCGGAAAAGTCTGGGGGACTATGCAGTCTCCACTATTCGAAAGCACCCTGCTTCCGATGTCGTTGACGTTGCGGGAGAAGAGTTAATACACTATCCATATGACATGTATTGTGATGTCGACGGACGACCGAATCTCGACGACCCCCAACCACGAGGAGACGTTCAATGACCTCCTCACCTATGCCGAACTCCTGAAATCCCCACAACTGGCTCGCCTCTACATCTACATTCTCCAGAGCGGGCCGGTCGCAATCGAGACGATCAAAACGGATCTCGATATGGCCCATTCGACGACCTACAAATACATCGGGCAGCTTGAAGAGATGGGCGTTCTGTCCCGCCACGACGATGAGACACCAGCAATGGTCACTGTGGAGCCGATTCGCCTGCAAATCGAGACCGAACATGGCAACGTGTCTGCAACACCAACGCTCATCGACGCAATCGGCCGCCAGCACGATACGGAAGATATCCGCGTCTTCGTTGAGCGACAGGGAATCGCCAAGCTGGCCGCGGCGCTCCACTACACGCTACGGGTCATGAATGGTGAACTTACACAACGGACAGGGGCATCCAAACTCGGTGTTCACCCCGTCGAGGGAATGACTGTCTTCACTGCGTTACAAGATGTCGTTGAGAAGGCGGCTGACTACGACCCATATCTGGAGCAGGCCGAATAATGGTAGGGCGGAGATTCCGAGCGGTAGCACTGCGATCATCGACAGTAGTGTCCTGTTCGCGATGGGTGGGCCATCGAACGAAAAATACCAAGCGTTCGAGCGATTCGTTCGCCAACGAAACCTCACCGTCACAGTTCCCGAACAGGTCGCTGCGGAGTTGGGCGAGGGTCCCGACGCGTATGCCTACCAGCGTGATCGATTGCGAGCAGCCCAAGATGCTGGGTGGTTAGAGCCAGGTCGGATCGATTTCTCAACTCCTCGTGTTCCGGAAGTCGTCGACAAAACGCGAAAGCGGATGCTGAGCCTCTCTGCAGAAGATGCTACGGAAGACGAGATCGAGAAAACGGATACTATTTTCGCTGGGTTAGCCTATCAATACGTCACCGAAAGTCAAACTCACGTTGCGGACCGGGAAGACGTCACTTCGGGAGATACTCTCGGTGACGGCATCGTACATGACCAAGGAGACGATTTGTGAGGGCAAAGAGCACGAACAGACGTTTCCGCTGGCGGTGAATGTCACCTACCAGAACGGTGATTGTGAAAAGTCTGGCGTGAAAACGACAGGCTACGCGGCGTACGGTCTGGAAGACCGCACGCCGCGGTAAGTCGCACGTATCTACGATGATCGGTCACGGATCGAGAAGAGCTACGAGAAGTTCCGTGAGGCACGGGCGGTAACGACAACGCCGTCACCGACAATTCGACTGTTCTACGTGGGCGTCGGCTTCCTGTTAGAGCAGTTGTGCATCGTGATCCAGTGGGCGAGCACTCCCCGTGGGGTTCACGTTCGGTGACGCGTTTCTCCATGGGATCGAAGAAGTATTAGACGATGAGCTGGGGTGGAGGGAGAAGTATTGGACAAACGGGGTTGGATTGCCGGCCGGGTGCGACCACGGTCTCAGCTGAGCCGCCTCGCTTCAGGCGAAGCGAGGCTGGCGAACAGCGACAGCTGTGTTCTGAAGGTTGCCTCAGCGACGGCCACAGCAGGAACAAGTGTTCGATTCGACATTCTCTCAAATCCTCGTGTGTTCTTGTCGCTCTTCGGTTCTTTTTCGGTGTCTTTCCGGTGTAAAACCGAGCTTCTGCTTCCGCCTCTATCGATAGAGTGGACAACTAGCGACATTGACCGTGTGCGAACTACCCCACCCTACTTCCTGTTTGATGGCTTACGCTTGAGGGTGGGGCTTCCCGGTTCGACGCCACGCTTTGCAGATTCTGAGGCAGCTATAGAGAACACAGTCTCCACAAGTGATGATTCGGTGCGTCCCGCTCCATCCTCTGTGGGGCTGTGAGACAGAATGTTCCATGCCGCAATTACGTTTCAATTCACTTTGAACCCATACGCAGGACAGGAATGCTCCCGGACCCATAACAGCTTGTCTCTCGTGACGCCACAGGTTGCACACGCTCTGGTCCACTCTGGTCGTTCCATATGAATTGACCGCCATGAAGAAGGAATTTCAGCTAATCTATACCGCGACCCAGAGCCACTCCTCTTTGACCGAGCTTGATTCATCAAGAGATGAGCTCGACCGATCAGTAGATGAGCTCGACCGATCAGTAGATGAGTTCGACGAGCATATATATTCGTTACCTGATGTACTCATGTCTTCAGACTCTGAGGAATCTATTGCTTGTCCAGAGCCTCCGTCGCTGGTCGAGTCTGTTGAGCTGCTATCTTCGTCGCTGGTCGAGTCTGTAGAGCTGCTATCTTCGTCGCTGGTCGAGTCTGTAGAGCTGCTATCTTTGGTGCTGTCCTCGCTTGACGTATCGGAGCTCGTCTCATCACTGGTCGTATCCGAAGACTTCGAGAGATGGTGACTGAGCCAGTTTAGCAGCTCGTCGACATCGTGGTGGGGTGCGATGGTTTCGCCGTTCATGACAAGTGTCGGGGTGAAGCTAACGCCATATTCGCCAGCTGGATAGCGGCTTTGTCTGACGGCGTCCATGTACTTGCCGGACTCGGCGCGGTCGATAATCGTGCTGATGTCATCCACATTACTGGACTGCATTCGGCTTGCCATCTCACTGAATGAAACATTCCCCGAGATGAGATCCGAAAACATGTCGTTGAAGAATTCCCAGTAGTCATCAGGGGAAACGTCCCACACACCCATTGCAGCTTCCGAAATATGCGGATCGCTCTCGGAAATATAAACGTCTGAAGTACCATGGGAAGTAGTTCCAGGTGGCTGGTACGCGAGTGCCCGGAACCGAAGGTTCAGGTCACCAGAGGTCACATACTCGTTTAGCACGGCTTCAAGATAACCTCCACGCACAAATTCCTGTGTGTAGGGACACTTAAAGTTGCCATAAACCGTCGCCGTAGGGTTGTCTTTGTTAGTCCCCATAGTTGCGTACGTGAGTGAGTCAGTGTCATCGGGTATCGGCGCAGCAGGCATTTCTGCAGCACTTCCGCGAGTGCTACCCAGAGCGGCTGCAGTTGCTACTACACCAGTTGTTTTCAGAAACTTTCGACGGGATGCATTTGGGGCCGACATATACGGAGATAATGAAACACCAAGCTTATAATACCCACGCATTCGTTCTACAAATTCTATGATTTTGACCCATTGTATAACTGTTTCATTCACTCTCAAATTGATATAGCCGGATAGGACGTGAACTACCCCACCTTACGCTTCGCGCGTTGAAGGAGCGGCTCCTGCTTCGAGGACGCGCTTTGCAGGAACCGGAGTGGTTCCCGTAGGAAGCGCAGTCTCCACAGGCGTTTCTTCGGAGTGAACCACTCCTAGCTCGTTAAGGCCGCGAGAAAGAACGTTCCACGCCGCGTTCGCATCCCGATCCGCTTCGAAGCTGCACGCAGGACAGGAATGTTTGCGCACCCACAGCGGTTTAGCTGTCTCAACGCCACACTTGAGACACTCCTTGGTCGTCCCTTCGGGTTCAACCACCACGCAGTGCGTGCCTTCGCGTTCACACTTGTATTCAAGCTTCCGTCGGAAGGTGTGCCATGCCGCCGATGCTATGTTGCGACTGTTCTTCGGCAATTCGAGCATCCCCCTCACGTCGAGATCTTCGGCCGCTATGAGGTCGTACTCTTGGGCGTAGTACGCTGAGAGCCGATGGAGAAAGTCACGCCGCTTACGCTTGATGCGCTGATGGCATTCCGCAATACGACGACGTTGTTTTTCTCAATTGTTCGAGCCGTATTCTTTCCGCGAGAGTTTTCGTTGCCCGCGTTCCAGACGTTCCCGCTCATCCGAGAGTTTGAGTGACCCGACGGCGAATCCGTCCGTGTCGTGGGCGTACTTCAGAAACCTGACGTCGATGCCGACGCATTTCTCGGGCGTCTCGGGTTTCGCTGGTGGTTCCGTTCGCGTTCGATGACGAAGATGGCGAATTAGTCGCCAGTCGGTTCGTTTTGAGCGTGACTTCTTTGATCGTCGCGTCGTCGGGGAGTGGGCGGTGGAGTCGGATGGGAATGTCTGCGAGTTTCGACAGGGACAACATGGTCTGACCACTCTTCTTGTCTTGTTAGAAACCAGACTGGTTGTACGTGAAACTGCGGAACTCCCGTGGCGACTTCCACCGAAGCTCACCACCTTGTAGCCTTGCTCTTTGAGCTTCCCGAGTGCCTTGACGTTGTGAGCGAGCCGCATGACGGTGGGTTGCAGTACCTTCGAGTAGATGGCGGTCAACTCTTCCCACCAGTCTTTGAGATCAGGAAGTTCGTCGCGTATCTTCTGCACACGCTGTTTGACCGTTCCCTCGTCCTCGGGAATTTGGGTGCAGCGGTGCAGCGCGTGATTGTAGAGTAGTCTACAGGTATCGCGGTGGTAATCCAGAGACTCACGCTGGTCTTCGGCCGATTCGAGGTGATACCTGTAATTGTAGTTCATCGGTTAACTATCGCGTTCTTCGATGAGTTCGTCTAGTTTCTCCTGCACGAACGAGGAGAGGTTCAGGTGGTTCTCCTGAATCTACTTCTCTTGGTCGTCACGGATAGTGATATTCTTGCGCGTCGCCACACGAGTATTATGCGCATAGTACAAGATAACGCCTGTGATGCGATGTGGTGTGCCTGTGAACCGGCAACAAGACGGTGTGTGGAAGACGATGACTACGCTGTATCCCCGTCGTTCACGACGGGGTTTTAGTTCCTGCAATTCAGGCAATTTAATTTTTGGGTAGAACGACGAATCACGATGAATGAGGTGACTCTACTGGATGTATCGGTCTCATTCGAAGTGACGGATGTCGATTTCATCCCGATACTGCAATCGCCAATCAGTTGCCATCGGAGAATCTCTACTGGTCAATCGCTTCGCGCGTGAACGTTATGTCATTGTGCTCTGTTAGCAGAGTGCAAATGACTTGATTAGCACATCGGAAGAACGCTTTGACGACCTCCCCGAATTTCCGTACGACCCACGGTACGTCGAGGTCGACGACGCGAAAATGGCCTACGTAGACGTCGATGCGGACGTGAGTGCGGGTGACACAGACGAGACATTCCTCTGTCTGCACGGCGAACCGACGTGATCGTACCTCTATCGCAAGATGATTCCGATGCTATCGGAACGTGGGCGAATCGTCGCACCCGACTTCGTTGGGTTCGGTCGTTCCGACAAATACGACGAGATCGAGGAGCACAGCTTCAGCCGTCACTACGATCAATTGACTACTATTATCTAAAATATCGATGATATCTTCATACTGTTTGAAAAAGTCTATTAGACTGCTTTCTATGTACTAAATTAGTAATGAGTCGACGGACACGCCGACAATTTCTCATAAAATCTGGAGCAGTTAGCATATTCGGGGTTACAGCCTATGCTGGCTTACAAAATCAAGGTGATAAAGCACCACCTGCGATTAAGGCGACGAACTCAAATAATAAAACCACTTCTACAACAAATAGACAATCGACAGAGGATGAGACGTCCACAAATAACAACTATCAGATAAAAAGCCCCCAAACGTTCGAGAGCTTCGAAACACTCGATGCTTGGAGTGCTGTTGAGGGTCAGGGAACGTTAAAAAAGAGTACAAAGCAGCCATATGCGGGCTCACAATCGGCGCGCATTATCGGGAGTAATGAGACTATCGAGGGGAAGATTCATCGTATAAATTTTGGCAGTGATCCTGCGGATTTTCATAACAAAAACTTCTCGTTAGCCTTCAAGTGTACGTCACATGACTTTGTGAAAGTTGCCGTCCAGTTGTACGCACCTGACCAATCACATGTTGTTGAGATGAAACGTACGCTCTATGGGCCAAAGGGAAAATGGGTTCGTGTTAATCTAGGCGTCACAAGTACTCAGCGCCACCAGACGATTGATCTCTCACGGGTGTACGAAGTGCGGATCATTGGTCGGCCTGTCGACCCTAATTCCACTACTCCCGTCGAATTTTACGTTGATGACGTGAAGACTGTCCCGACTCCAAATAAAGGGATGGTGATGCTCACGTTTGATGAGGGCCGCGAATCGCAATATTCTGTAGCATACAATAAATATATGAAGAAATACAGATTCCGGGGAGTTGGTGCTATCATTCCAGATGCTATTTCTGATGATGGCTTCATCACACAACCTCAAATGAAGGAGATGATGCAGGATGGCTGGGATATGATTGCACGTCCAAATGTCGGTGCAAATTTGATGTCGGAAATTCCCCCGAAAGAGCAGGAACAGATTATGAAGGACGCGAAAAGTTGGCTCAAACAACACGGCTATGAGGGGTATAAATATATAGCTATCCCAAAGAACGTCGTTGGTCCCAAAACGTTTGATCTTGCAAAAAAACACTTCGACATTACGCTAGCATTTGGTGGATCACCCAACGCCTTGCCAGCAATTCAGAAAGAGACAATTCTTTCAAGAATATATGGTGATAATAATATTGACCAGACAAAGCAGATGGTTGATTATGCTGCGGAATTTAAGCAGCTATCCATTTTGTTCTTCCACAGAATTGGAACAGATGGTATGTCAGAAAAGAATTTTGAGGCCATTCTCCAACATCTCAAACAAAGTAACGTAGAAGTCGTAACAATCACCAATTTGAAAAATAAGGGAATGTTGATGTAAATGAAAACTCATTCCATGATAATTAAGTAAAAACCAGTAAGAACTGACATTATAGCAATCATCTCCATTGGATTTGTATATGTTAGGGCCATGACATAAATTCCGCCAAATCCACCCAAGAGTATTTTGAATTCTCGTTCTAGGCCTGCGGTCGGATTCTTTGTGGGTGCGAATGCTCTCCAATGGTAGATTGCGTTATAACAGTCCACACAGAGCGTCTGGAGGTTGTTCATATGGTGTAAACCACCCTTACTTGTTGGAACAACGTGATGGACGCGCAGTTTTAGATCACCGCTAGTATCACTTTTCCAAACGCGGTTTCGATTACCGTGAATACGATTTTTCCGACCGCAGTTCTGACATTGGTACCCGTCACGCTTGTAGACTTGCCGTTTGCGATACTCCCAATCGTCGGGATACTCATCTTTGCTTTTTATGATTGCACTAATGTACCCAATCATCTCTTGTAGAGTTTTCCACGAAGAGCTCATTTTCCACTCTCCTGTCGCGCATCAGAAACTTCGGTCAACCGCAAGATGATGTCTTCGTATGAATCACTCTCATTACTGTAGTTAAGAGGTCCGTCTGCGCGTAGGGGCGCTACTCTGAAGCTGTTATGTTCAATCATATTCTATGGCTTTAGTCTATTTCTATACTTCAGTATATACTCTCTTTTGAGTTCAATCATATGTATTTAATCCTTTTGGTGCCACTTGTACGGCTGCTTGTAGGTGTAGGCTCCCTTCAGACCAGTATAAAACGAGGAGAGCCGCTGTTGTCCGTCAAGAATAAGTTTTAGACCACCGGCCCCATCGGGCTTCACTTTCGAGTTCCGGGACTGGGCGGGCCTATCAACTCATTTCGTCGACGTGATGTAGTCCTTAATGAACCCGTACATTGTGTATTCGCCCCGATTTTCCTCCTCTATATCCCAATAAAGGAAGGTTCCTATTGGAAAGCCTTGGAGAACTGAGTCAAATAAATCCGTTACGCTCTTCAGAAGCAGATTGTTGGTCGGGGATAGCTGCCGCTAGAAATCGTAGTGGACAAGGGTGACGTGAACGCGTCACCCGATATGTTCCCATTTGAATTGCTGAACTCGGAGGCGAGCGCCACGAACCTGCTCCAGCAGGTTCGCTGGCGCGATGGCCTCCAGTGCCCGCGCTGCCGGTCTGAGTCAGTGATCAAACACGGCAGCTACCAAGAATATCAGTGGTATCTCTGTAAGGAGTGTGACCGTACGTTCAACAACAAGACCGGCACGATCTTCGCACGCGAAGATCGGCCTCGACAAGCTCTTGTTCACGTTCTACGCGTTCCTTCGCTTCAACACGAGTATCCGCCAGCTAAACGCTGAACTCGACTCTCTTACCGGTCACTTCACCGGCACGTCGAGCAGTTCGCAAGTAACGCTCAACGCGCCAGTCATTTCCTTGGTTGGCCCGGTCGAGATTGACGAATTCTACGTCTCTGCAGGAAAGAAAGGACGCGAGCGCGACTGTTGGTCGCGCTCGCGTGGTCTCTCGAAACGGGGGCGAGGAACGTACGCCAAGGACAACCCAACAGTATTCACGCTCGTCGATCGCGGAAGCGATCAGCGATACGTTGTCCCTGCGAAATCCGCTGACGAAACGACCGTCCGACTCCTCCTCGCGCTCAGCGAGGAGGAGTCGCTGATCGTCTATACGGACGGATTTCGGGCCTACGACCCGCGAGAGGACGATGAGAACTTCCACCGAGAAGCAGTCATTCACGGAGAGGGTGAGTACGTCGATGGAGACGCACATGTGAACACCTGCGAGAGCCACGCGTCGCTGGCGCGACGGTGGCTCTCGCCGCATCGAGGTGTCTCAAAGGACAAACTGACAGCGTATCTCAGATCGTTCCAGCTCCGGCGACGAATCCTCCGAAAACCAGGTCGAGAAGCACTCAAATAAATCGTTCGAGCAGTTCTCTGAGTCTCCAACAATGTACTTCACAAGAGCGATTTATTATCTTCCGACGGAAACGCTCTGGAATGCGCAGGCTCCCCGTGCTTCTGTTCGCCCTGCTCGTCGTCTCCGCAGGCTGTGCCGACTTCCTCCCGTGGGTAGAGCAGTCTCCGAAACCGGGGACGACCTCGCCGAACCTGAACCCACCTCCCGGCGCGAACGCCGAGTGGATATTCGACGCGGAGCGATTGCTCTCCGCCCACGAGTCCGCGCTCGCCGAAACGAACTACCGGAAGGAGGTTCGTATCCGGCCGAACCACAGCACTGGCCCGTCGGAGTGGGCGAACTCGACGCTCGTAGCGCACGTCGGAGACGGACGTATCCGGGTCACCCAACGCGGCGAGACACCCGGCTACCTCGGCAGAGGTGGCGCGTACGACGGGTACATCTCGGGGAACACCACGATGTGGTACGTCCCCGGTCAAGCGAACGGCCGGTATCACTCCTCGTTCAACTACATGGACCGTTTCCGGGAGAACGTCGAGAACGAGACCCAGATGGAACGGATTCTTTCGAATTCCGATTTCACGTGGAACGGAACGACGGTTCGCAACGGGACGAGGTTGTATCGGTACAGAGCGACCGGCTACACCGAACTGTCGGACGTGAAATCCATCTCGGCGACCGTGCTCGTCGACGAACGGGGACTCGTTCACGAACTCTCTGGCGTACTCGAGACGACCGGTAGTCGCTCCGTCGCGGTCGATTTTTCCTACCGATATTCCGAGCTGAACGCCCCGCCCACCAAACCGAAGTGGGCCAGAAAGGTACCACAGATGACCGTAACCTTCGAATCCGGTGTCGTCGCGGTCGAACACGAGGGCGGTGCGGTCGTTCCCGCGGGAACGACCGTTACGTTCAGCTTGACGAACGATTCAGACGCCGCACCGGGGACAGTTCGACTCCCGAAATCGCTCGAACCGGGGGACACCGCGTATCTCTCCGTCGAAGGTGTCGAAGCCGACTCCGGACGGCTTACAGCGGACGGAAACATCACGGTCAATCAGCCACCAGCGAACGAATCCTCGCTACCAAACTCCGATTGGGGCGTGATGGTCAGCACGAAGACCGAAGACTGGCGATTCATCGGATTTGCCCGCTCCAGAACGACCGACGACGAAAACTAAGCGTCACCCTCATATTCCTCCTCTTTCTCGAAACGAACAGTGTACAGCCTCAACGTTCCCGTTCCCGGCGAGGTCGCCCGACTCGCTGAAGACCTGCGCCCGTCGCTCCACCAGTTCGAGAGCGTGCGCGACCAGCACACCCTCGTCGTCAAACGATTCGGCGACCGCGCGAACTACAACCGACTGGAGATGCGGGTGCGAACCGCGCTCGTCGGGACGCCGGCCTTCGAAGCCCGCATCGCGGAAATCGATTGTTTCGAACGCCCCGCACGCGGTGACGGCCCGGTCGTCTTCCTCGCCGTCGAGAGTCCCGGCTTGCAGAATCTTCACCGCGAACTGGCCGCCGAGTTCGACCCCATCGAGGACATTGAAGGCGATGACTACGTTCCGCACGTGACGCTGGCGCGTGGCGGAGATCCCGACGTCGCCCGGCAACTCACAGAGCGCGACGTCGCCCCCATCACCTGGACCGTCACGCGACTCCACCTCTGGGACGCGACTTACGAAGAACCCGCCGCGACCATCTCGCTTCCCACGTAATCGGACCAGCGTCACCGCGGCTGGCTTACGGGCTCGGCGGGTTGCCGTCCCACGCTTCCCTGTCGGTAAAGAAGTTCAGCATGGCGAACTTGAGCTTCTCCGGTTCGATGTCTATCGTCTCTTCTCGCTCTTCCGGGGGGAACGTCTCGCGGACGCTGTACTTGCCCATCTCCCTGACGCTGGCCGCGGTGTAGCGTTTGTCGAGGAGGACGCGGACGCCGAAGTCCTCCGGCGAGCGAATCACTCGCCCGAGGGCCTGTCGCGTCTTTCGAATCGTCGGAATCTCGACGGCGTACTCCCACCCCGAATTTCGGCCGGACCGGTCGGCGAACACCTGGTCGTAGGCCTCCTGTACCGCGTCCATCCGGTCGTCGAGATGGGGATAGGGGACGCCAACCACCACCACGGTCCGGGCGTCGTCGCCGTCGAAGCTGACCCCCTCCGCCAGCGTCCCCCACAACGAGGTGAAGAGGACGCCGTTGTCGTCGGCCGTGAACTGCTGGCGGAGTTCCTCAGCGGGGGTCCCGGCCTCGTCGAAGTAGAGCGTCCCGTCGATTCGAGATTGCACAAGGTCGCGGTAGCGTTCGGCCTCGGCGTAACTCGGGAAGAAGACGAGCGTGTTTCCGGCGGTGAATTCGACGGTGTCGCTCAACACGCTCGCGATGGTCTCTTGGGTCTCGGGATTGCCGCGCTCGCTGGCGAAGAGCGCGGGCGTCTCGACGGCGAAGGTACGACGATTTTCCTCGGGGAACTGGAGGCCGTACGCCAGGGTGACCGGGTCGGACAACCCGAGCACGTCCGCCAACACGTCGAACGGGCGGAGGGTCGCGCTCATCAACACCGTCGCGTACACCTCGTCGAAGAGGGCTTTGGTCACCTCGCGCGGGATGCAGGTGTAGAGTTCCGCGCGTCCGTACACCTCGTCGGTGCCCTCGTCGCGTCGAACCGCGACGACGGGATACTGGCCCAGTTCTGCTCCCTCGGCCATGTAGGATTTGACGAACTGCGCGGCCTGCAACGTCTGACACTCCTTTCGCGTCGTCGCGTCGCCCTCCTTGTACGCCTCCTCGTACTGCTGGTCGAGTTCCTTGCCGAGCGAAAGTGCCTCGTCCAGTTCGGCGTCGATACCCTTTCCCGTGTACTCCTGGAGGAAGTTGAGCGTCAGGTCGTCTCGCTTGTTCTCGTTCGCAATCGACACGTCGCGCCAGTTCTCGTTTACCTTCTCGCGCTCGCCGAACCCGAACGAATCCTCGTAGGTCGTCGTGAGCGCGCGCTGGAACGCGGCGAGCACGTTGTAGCCCGACTCGCTCCGGAAGTCGTCGCTCTCCTGTAGTTCGTCCAGTCCGCTGTCGATGGTGTTCTCGGTCAGCGTCCGGGAGGCGTGGTCGCGGGCCGTCCCTTCGATGTTGTGTGCCTCGTCGAAGATGGTGATGACGTCTTCCGGGTCGCGGCCCAGCCACCGGAAAAACTGTTCGCGAATCATCGGGTCGAGCAGGTGGTGGTAGTTGCAGACGACCAGGTCGACGCCCTCCATGCCGTCTTTCAACAGTTCGTAGCCACACAGCGTGCGCTGGTCGGCGTACTCGTAGATGTCATCGGGCGTGCGCACGTCGTCGTAGAGCCACTGGTAGAACTCGTCCGTGTCCTCGGTGAGGTTGTTGTAGTAGTACTCACAGACGTTCGTCTCTCGCAGATTCTCGACCTCCTCATCGACCTGCTGGAGTTCGTCCATGACGGCGCTCCGGGCGTCCGCGGCGTCCGAATCGCCCTCTTGCATCTCCTCTAGAAGTTCGCTCTGGCGCTGTTCGAGTTCCCGTTTGTCGCGCTCTTTGTCAACGACCTCGTAGGTGTTGTCCCGGAGCACCTGACACTCCTGATAGTCCACGTCGATGTGGCACATCGACCCCTTCCCCCGGAAGACGACGGCGCGCAGGGGTTCCTTACGAGTGATTTCGCGGGCCTCCCGGACGAACTGGCGCATCTGCTGGTGAACGTTGGTCGTGATGACCACCGTCTTGTCCTCCTCGCGAGCGTATTCGAGCGCGGGCACGAGCGAAGAGAGGGTCTTGCCCGTCCCGCAGGCTCCCTCGAAGACCACGTCCTGCCCGCGTGCCAGTCCGTTGTAGATGCGGTCCATCGCCTCCTGCTGGTTCTCGTACGGCGAATCGTACGGGAAGAACCGCATGTACTCGTTCGTCGTCGACACGATACGGGATATTCGCGCCTTAGTTCAAAAAGTCTTGCCTACGTGGGAAGTCAGCCTGACAGGTTCGCCCCGAACGCCGGTCGGCGTGCTATTCGAAAGTGACGAGTTTCCGTGGTGCGGTGCGCTCGAATCCACCCCGTTCACAACCGCTTGCGAAGTGCCTGGACCGTCTTCTCACCCACGCCGTCGACCGCCTGCAGTTCCACGTCCGACGCACGTTGGATTCCGTCGAGACTGCCGAACCGCCGGAGCAGTTTGTGGCGCGTCTGTGGTCCGACACCGCGAACGTCGTCGAGGGCAGTCGAGACGTCGTCACGGAGCGTCTGATGGTACTGCACCGCGAACCGGTGGGCTTCGTCGCGCACGCGCTGGAGCACGTGGAGGTGCGGGGCGTCTTGCGGCCAGTCGTAGCTTCCGGTCGGCGTGACGACTTTCTCCTCGGCTTTGGCGAGGCCGACGGCGGGGACGTCCCACCCGACCTCGTCCAGCGCCTCGCGTGCTGCGTCGAGTTGTCCCCTCCCGCCGTCGATGAGGAGCAAGTCGGGGTCGGGCCGGTCGTCGCGCCCCTCGACCGTCCGTTTCGCGCGCCACCGAAGCAGGGAACGCATGTTTGCGTAGTCGTCGTTTCGCTCGTCCAACTTCTTCCGGCGGTAGTCGGCCTTCTCCGGCGACCCGCCGACGAAGACCACGTTACTGCCGACGACCGACGACCCTTGCGCGTGGCTCACGTCGAACCCTTCGATTCGCTCGGCGGCGGGGAGCGAGAGGGCCTCGGCGAGCGCTCCGAGTTCGTCGGGGTCGGTCGCGCCACTCCGCGCGTTCTTCAACGCGAGGTCGACGAGCGTGGCTTCTCGTCCCGCGCCGGGGACGCGCACCGCGACGCCCTCGGCTTCCAGCCAGTCGAGCACGTCCGCGTCGTCGGGACGCTCCGAGAGCAGGAGGGCGTCTGGCATCTCGCGCTCGGCGTAGAACTGCGGGATGAAGGCTGCGAGCACTGCCGCCACGCTGTCGCCCTCGCCGTCGGGCACCGAGAGCGTGTGGCGGTCGCGGTCGACGAGTTGTCCGCGCTCGCTGTGGAGTCGGGCGACCGTCGCCCGGTCACCTTCGACGGCGGCCCCGAGTACGTCCACGGTACGTTCGTCGGTCTGGGAGGCGATGGCGGCCGCGTCACCGCCGTGGAACGTCTCGACGGCTTCGAGGCGGTCACGGAGGTTGGCCGCGCGTTCGAACTCCCGTTCCTGTGAGGCCGCGTCCATCTCCTGTCGGAGGGGCGTGGCGAGCACGTCCGTCTCGCCACCCAGAAATCGTTCGACGCTCTCCACGTCGGCGAGGTACGCCTCGCGCCCGATTTCGTTCGTGCAGGGTGCCGTACAGAGGCCGATGTCGTAGTCGAGACAGGGACGGTCGCGGTTCGCGTACTTGTAGTCCGAACAGCCACGGACACCGTACGTCTCCCTGAGCGCCTTGACGACCGTCTCGACGTGTGATTTGTTCGTGAACGGCCCGAAGACGGTCGCCCCCTCGCGGTCCGGGTCCCGGGTAATCTCGATTCGGGAAAATTCGTGGCCCGTCAACTGGACGAGGGGATACGATTTGTCGTCTTTCAGCCGAACGTTGTATCGCGGCTGGTAGCGTTTGATGAGATTCGCTTCCAACAAGAGCGCCTGTGTCTCCGTGTCGGTGACCGCGAAATCGAGCGCGTCGGCTCGGTCGACCATCCGGCCGATGCGGTTGCTTCGCGGGTCTGCGTACGAGCGCACGCGCGAGCGAAGGTCGACTGCCTTGCCGACGTAGCGAACGGTGTCTCCCTCCAGAAACTGATAGACACCGGGTTCGCGCGGTAGCTCCGTCGCACGCTCCCTGACGGTCGCCGCGTCCATCGACTTCGCCTAGTCAGCGCTTGGCTTTGAACTTGTCCCTACCGCCTCTCGGATGCGCCGGGCAGCGTCTTTCGCTTCCTCGCCGTCGACTGGGACGCGAATGGGGTCGCGGCCAGCACGTTCGATGACCAGCTCCTCCGAGCGGCTGGCGAGATAGAGTCCGCCGAACACGACGGCGGCGAGCAGCAATCCCCCACCGGCCAGAAGGAGGACGTCCGTGAGTACGGTGAACAGCCCTATCATGAGCGTAATCAACTCCTTTACGCCACCGACGACCTGGCCGCTCGTCGTCTCCGCCGCCCCAAACTGTGTGAGGACGCCGCTGCTGTTGATGAGGTAGCCGCCACCCAGGAGGAGGACCCCGTAGACGAAACTCCGCACGCTCCACGAGAGATAGCCCTGGTGTCCTGCCGGTTGGACCTGTGCGTCGAGGACGTTCGGCCTGTCTTCGTGGTCGAACCGACGCTCCCCACCCTCGGGCATGAACGCGAGGACGCGGTGACTGGTCACTGCGATTCGCGCGTCCGTGAGTTCTATCTCGTCTTCGATCTCCTCGCCCGCGAATAGCATGTCCAGCAGACGGTCGTCGGACGCCTGGGACAGCGGGGACTGTTGCATCGTTTATCGGGTCGGTGACTGAGATAAATAATGTTGCGGCTTACTATCCTCGCCAGATACAAACATGTGACTCACGAACGACCGTCCATGACCGACGTGGACGACGTAGACAGCGAGAGCGATGCTAGTGAGGACGCGAACGACTTTCGTGTCTGGTTGGTCGAACGAACGTACTCCGACCGCGACCTGTTGACGCTGGTGTACGCCACTCCAGACGGTGACGAATATCTCCAGAAAGAGCGGGCAGGACGACTCGGCGGCGAGACGACCGCAGCAATCGAAGTCGATTCTGCCAGACTTTCGACCGTCGAAGACGACGAAACTCGACGAAGATATTCGGCGGAGGCAGCGCGTATGGCGAAGAAACACGAACCGGACGACACCGTGTGACATGGAACAGTAGTGTTTTGTATCCGTTGGCGTAACCGAAAACTATGACCGCTATTCGATTCGACGGGGTGACCAAGCGGTACGGTGATGTCACCGCCGTCAACGACCTCTCGCTCGAAGTGGAGGAGGGAGAGGTGTTCGGCTTTCTCGGGCCGAACGGCGCGGGCAAATCGACGACCATCAATCTCGTCCTCGATTTCATTCGTCCGACGCACGGTACGGTTTCCGTGCTCGGCCACGACGCACAGGCCGAAAGCGTCGCCGTGCGCGAGCGAACCGGCGTCCTCCCGGAGGGCTTTTCGGTGTACGACCGACTGACGGGCAGACAGCACGTCGAGTTCGCCATCGAATCGAAGGAGACGGAAGACGACCCCGACGTCCTCCTCGAACGGGTCGGCCTGTTAGACGACGCAGACAGAAAGGCGGGCGAGTATTCGAAAGGGATGGCTCAGCGCCTCGCGCTCGCAATGGCGCTCGTCGGCGAACCGGACCTGCTCATCCTGGACGAACCGTCGACCGGCCTCGACCCGAACGGGGCACGCGAGATGCGCGAAATCGTCCGCGAGGAACGCGACCGTGGTGCAACCGTGTTCTTCTCGAGCCACATCCTCGGGCAGGTCGAAGCCGTCTGCGACCGCGTCGGCATTCTTCGTGACGGGGAACTCGTCGCCGAAGACACCATCGAAGGCTTGCGCGCCACCGCCGGCGGCGACACGACGCTTCGGGTCGAGACGACCTCGCTTCCGCCCGGCGCACTCGAACAGGTGCGCGACATCGAGGGCGTCTCGGACGTGAACAGGGACGGGGAGACGCTGTACGTCATCTGCGACTCCGGCGTCAAGCCGACCGTCATCACCACGCTGGAGAACGCGGGCGCAGACGTCGACGACTTCGAAGCCGAGGAGGCGTCGCTGGAAGACCTCTTCGTGGCCTACACCGAACCGGAGGCCACAGCATGACGTGGCAGGCCGTCGCGCGAAAGGATTTCCGCGATTCACTTCGCTCGCGGTGGCTGTGGGTGCTGTCGGCGATTTTCGTCGGACTGTTCGTCGGAAGCGCGTACTTCGTCGGCTCCGACGTTGCCGGGTCGAACCCGTCGGTCAGTTCCGACGCGTTCATCGCCGCCCTCGGAAACAGGGTCGTCGCACTCCTCGTCCCGCTCATCGCCGTCGTCGTGGCCTACAGTGCTATCGTCGGCGAACGGGAGTCCGGTACGATAAAGCTCCTCCTGTCGCTCCCGCACTCCCGACAGGACGTCATCGTCGGGAAGACGGTCGGTCGGAGCGGCGTCGTCGCCGTTCCGATATTCCTCGGACTCGTCGCCGCCGCCGCCGTGCTCGTCGCCTACGGCGTCGCCATCAAGCTGGTGAGCTATCTCCTGTTCGGGCTCCTGACCGTTGCACTCGCCGTGACGTTCGTCAGTCTCGCGGTCGGGATTTCCGCGGCGGCGTCCACGAACCGTCGGGCGATGGTCGGCTCTGTCGGACTGTACGTGCTGTTTACGATTCTCTGGCGGAGTGTGAGACGGCTCTTGCTCGTCGTGAACGACGAACTCTCGCTCCAGTGGGAGACGATAGAGCTGGTGAAGTACGGACTGTTCATCAAGTTCTTCAACCCGGTTCGAGCCTACGAGACGCTGGTACAGGCGCTGTACGCAGAATCCACGTTGGCGGCTCGGCTGTACGGTGCAGGTCGATTGGCCCCGGTCATCCAACAGCAGATGGGGACGACCCCGTTCTACCTCTCCGACGCCGTCGTGGTCGCGCAGTTTTCGCTCTGGTTGCTCATCCCCGTCGCAATCGGCTATCTGGTGTTCGACAGGGCCGACCTCTAGGCTTTCCGACCGCTACGTTTCGACGCCTTTCTCTTCCAGCAGGCTCCAGAACTGGTCTTCGTCTACCACCGGCACGCCCTCGTCGTCGGCGTCGTCGCGCTTCGTCTGCCCCGGATTCTCACCGACGACGAGGTAGTCGGTGTTCCCCGAAACGCTCCCCGTCGCGTTCGCGCCGTGGCTCTCGACGAGGTCGGCGACGTCGGAACGCGGTCGTGAGAGCGACCCGGTGAACACGAAGGTGAGTCCGGCGAGTTCGTCGCCGCCCTTCCTCTCTTCTCGTTCGGGTTCGACGTGGGTCAGCAGTTCCGCGATGACCTCGCGGTTCTGCTCGGAGTCGAAGAACTCCCGAATCTGTCCGGCGACGGTCGGCCCGATGTCGGGGACCGATTCGAGTTCGTCACGGCTGGCGTCCATTATTGCTTCGAACGTCCCGAACTCGCGGGCCAACTCGCGGGCCGTCTCGGTGCCGACCCGTGGAATCCCGATGGCCGAGACGAAGTCGTCGAGGGCGGGCCGTCTCGACGCTTCGATTTCGGCGAGGAGGTTCTCGGCACTCTTCTCGCCCCACCCCTCCAGTTCGAGCAGGTCGCCCCGGTCGAGTTCGTAGAGGTCGGGGAGCGTCTCGAGGATACCGGCGTCGACGAGTTGCTCGACGCGCTCTTCACCCAATCCCTCGATGTCGAGTCCGTCGTCGCTGGCGTAGTATGCGACGGCGCGGCGTAGTTGGGCGTCACAGGCCAGTCCGCCCGTACAGAACGCGATAGGTCCGTCGCGTTCGACCGGACTGTCACAGACGGGGCAGTGGTCGGGGAATTCGTAGTGGCCGTCGGCGTGCTTTTCGGTCACTTCGTCGACGTACGGAATCACGTCGCCCGCGCGTTCGACGCGCACCTCGTCACCGACGTTGACGTTCTTCTCGGCGATCTCCTCGGGGTTGTGGAGGCTTGCGCGCGAGACGGTGACGCCGCCGACGTCGACCGGTTCGAGGAGTGCGACGGGTGTGAGTCGCCCCGTTCGACCGACCTGTACGATGACGTCGGTTATCTTCGTCACCTCCGAGCGCGCGGGGAACTTGTACGCGTAGGCCCAGCGATAGAAGCGGGCGGTCGTTCCGAGTTCCTCGCATTTCGCCCAGTCGTCGACCTTGACGACGATGCCGTCGATTTCGTAGTCCAGTTCCGCTCGCTCGGCCATCATCTGGTCGCGGTAATCGATGGCGTCCTCGATGTCGGCGACGAGTTCGGTTCGGTCGGTCACCTGCAGACCGTACTTCGGGAGGGTTTCGTACTCCTCCCAGTGGGATTCAAACTCCTCGCTGGCGTCCAGCACGTCGTAGAAGAAACAGTCGAGCGGGCGCTCTGCGGTCACCGAGGGGTCGAGTTGGCGGAGCGACCCGGCGGCGGCGTTCCGCGGGTTCGCGAAGGGGTCTTCGCCCCGCTCGACTCGCTCGCGGTTGAACTCGTCGAAGGCGTCCCGTGGCATGTGTACCTCTCCGCGAACCGCGAGAAAGTCCGGATAGTCGCCCCGAAGGTGGTGGGGGATGCTGGCGATGGTGCGGACGTTCTCGGTCACGTCCTCGCCCGTCTCGCCGTCTCCTCGCGTGGCGGCCCGGACGTACTCGCCGTCTTCGTAGACGACTTCGAGCGATAGCCCGTCGAACTTCGGATCACAGACGTACTCAACGTCGCCGACTGCTCTTCGGACTCGGTCGTCGAACGCACGCACGTCCTCGGCGTCGCCACTGGAATCGAGCGAGAGCATCGGGACGACGTGGTCGACCGTGCCGAGTTCCTCCAGCGGTTCGCCACCGACTCGGCGGGTCGGACTGTCCTCCGTCTGGATGTCGAAGGTCGCTTCGAGTTCCTGGAGACGCGTGAAGAGGGCGTCGTACGTTCGGTCGGCGACGATGGGGTCGTTCTCGACGTAGTAACGGTAATCGTGATGACGAATCGCCGCCCGGAGCAGTTCGGCCTGTTCGCGCGCCTCGTCCTCGCGCAGCGTTTCGACCGGCTCGAACTCGGTCTGTGGGTCTTCGACGTACGGGTTCTCGTCCGCGCTCACCTCTGCCATCGTCCGGGGATTGTTCGCCATCCGGTAAAAACTTCGGCGACGGCGAGTTCCGGACGTCCCTCGCACCGCCCCGAGACTCCGACCCCGCCGAACCTGAGTTCGAAACGTCACGTTACCGTCGACGTCGAAGGCGAAACGATTTTCAACGCGCCATTACTCGCCCGACGTATGAGCGACGATTCCCAGTACGCGTACTCGCTCGCCACGCTCGACTGGGCGCGCGAGGAACACGACGTACTGGGTGACCGGCGACGAATAGACGGTCAGCGACTGCGAGCACGGGTACTGTCACGGATGCTCGGGCGGCTGTGGAACCTGTTCCGGTAGCGGATTACAACAGTTCGGCGACGTTCTCTATCGTGTTCCGACAGAACGGACAGCGGTAGCTCGTCGAGAATCCGTCCGATTGGGCCACCGTGTTGGTTTCGAGTTCGTGGAACGCGATGTTCCGTCGGCAGTCGGGGCAGGATACCTTCGGCACGTGCGATGGTATGCTATCACAGACACTTAAAATCACACGAGATAGGACGGTATCGATGAGAAAAATAGCATCGTGGGTCTCTTTGCTGCGTGTTTTCTCGGTCTCGTTTCCTGTTACCACCGTACTACGCTTCGAATCCATCCTCGAATCGGAACGTCCCGTCGCGTTGGACGACTTCGCCGTCCACTTCGATGAACGAGTCCTCGCTCATATCGACGATCATGTCGACGTGGACCGCACTCTCGTTCGGCTCTCGGTCGTCGGGAACGCAGATGTCGTAGGCCATGCCGACGGCGAGGTGGACGGTGTCGCCCATCTTCTCGTCGAACAGCATGTTGTAGGAAAACTGGTCGATGTCGCGGTTCATCCCGATGCCGAGTTCGCCCAATCTGCGAGCGCCCTCGTCGGTGTCGAGGACGCCCGCGAGTACGTCCTCGTTCTTTCTGGCGCTGAAATCGACGACCTCGCCCGCTTCGAATTCCAGCCAGACGTCTTCTACGATGTGGCCCTGGTGGACGAGGGGTTTGTCGAACAGCACCTCGCCCTCGACCGAATCGGGGACGGGTGCGGTGAACACCTCGCCGCCGGGCAGGTTGTTCTTGCCGTAGTCGTTGATGGTCTTCATGTCCGTGACGGACATGCGGAGGTCGGTGGTGTCGCCCGAGACGATGCGGACCTCGTCTGCGGCATCGAGGATTTCGACCATCTGCTCCTGGAACTCGCGCTGTTCGTCCCAGTCTTTGTTCATCGCGCCGTAGACGAACTCCTCGTAGGTCGACGTGCTCATCTCCGCGAGTTGCGCGCTCCCGGGCGAGGGGTGCTGGGTGAGACACCACGGTTTCGAGAGGATTTCCTGCTGGACCGGTTGGTACGCCTGGTTGTACGCCGCGTGCGTCTCCGCGTCCACGTCGCTCATATCCGAGGCGTTCTCGTAGGCTCGGACGTGAACGATGGCGTCTGCGGCTTCGAACAGGGCACGCTCGTGGTCGGGCGTTTCGACGTCGCTCGGGTCGATTGCACCGAGGAAGGCAGCCTGTTTTCGGTCTCGTCGGCCAGCAGTGACGAGGGGGAACGCGCCGCGTTCACCGAGCAGTTCGGAGAGTGCGACTGCGAGGTCGTCTGCGGGCGTTGGCGCGCGAACGACCACCGCGTCGCCTCGCTCGACGTCGAGCGAGTGGTCGACGACGATCTCCGCGTGTTCCCTGATTCGAGAGTCCATGGTGATGGATTTCGTGGATGGCGGAAACCGCTTTCGATACGCCATCTAGAGCGGGATATGCAGACGAGAGCGGCGTATGAATCGGTCGACACATTCCATCACGGAGAGAAACGATGCACTCGACGCGAGAATCGTGCGTCGCTTTCTCCCATCTCCGTCGATTCTTTCATCCGTCTTCCGTCGCCGAAATCGGAACCTGGGTCCGGACGCCCCCGCGCCTCGCCGGGAACGTCGGCTATTTGCACCAGGGGAACGACGCATCGTACATGATAGACCTTCGGAGCGACACGGTGACGAAACCGAGCGACGAGATGCGCGAGGCCGCCCGCGACGCCGACGTCGGCGACGACGTGTACGGCGAGGACCCGACGGTGAACGAACTGGAGGCTCGCGCCGCCGAGTTGATGGGAATGGAAGCCGCCCTCTACGTCCCGACCGGGACGATGGGCAACCAAATTGCCGCCCGCGTCCACACAGAGCGCGGACAGGAGGTGCTCGTCGAACGCGAGAGCCACGTGTACAAGTGGGAACTCGGTGGCCTCGCACAACACGCCGCTCTCCAAGTTCGAACGCTCGACGGTGGCGCAAGAGGGGTGCCGACGCCCGACCAGGTACGAGAGGGGTACGTCGAAGAAGACGCTCACCGACCCGGAACCGGTCTATTGACCCTCGAAAACACGCACAACAGCAAGGGCGGCGTCGCTATCGACCCCGAGAAGATCGACGCCGCGACGGAGGCGGCCCACAACCTCGACGTGCCCGTTCACCTTGATGGTGCGCGAGTGTGCAACGCCGCCGTCGCACACGACGTGCCGCCAGCGCGATTCACGGAGGAAGTCGATTCCGTGATGTTCTGTCTCTCGAAGGGGCTCGGCGCACCCGTCGGATCGATGTTGGCCGGGAGTGAAGAGTTCGTCTCGCATGCGCGCCGCACGCGCAAACTGTTCGGCGGTGGGATGCGACAGGTCGGTGTGCTGGCCGGACCAGGGCTACTGGCGCTCGAGAACGTCTCCCGTCTCGCCGACGACCACGACAACGCTCGCGTCCTCGCCGAAGAACTGGCCGACGTCGACGGACTCTCGGTCCAACCCCCGGAGACGAACATCGTCCTCGTGAACACCGAAGGGTCGGGACTCGCCGCAGACGAGTTCCTCGAAGCCTGTGAAGACCAGGGCGTTCTCGGAACGCAGTTCGACACGCACGTCGCCCGGTTCTGTACGCACTGGAATGCCGACCGAGACGACGTGAAAGCGGCCGCAGACGGGATTCGAAACGCGCTCTGAGAACCGGTCGTTCGCGTTCGAGAGTGCCCCGACTGTGCCCCCGCTATCGGACGGTAAGTATCATTGTCGAGTAAATCCGTAGTGGATGACATGGCACCTCGGTTTCGTCGAGAATCGGAAGATACGGACAGACTCCTGGCGCTGAGCGACGGCGTGATCGCGATTGCGATCACGCTGTTGGTGCTAGAAATCACGGTTCCGACAGTCCCAGCAGGCAGTTCTGGGTCGGTTCTCGCCGAGCGTATCGTAGAACAGTGGAGCGAGTTCTTCGGCTACGTGCTGAGCTTTCTGGTCGTCGGGCTGTACTGGGTACTCCACCGTCGCGTCTTCATTCACATCAAACACCACGATAAGGGAGTGCTCTGGTTGAATCTCCTCTTTCTTCTAATGGTCGCGTTCGTACCGTACGGAACGAACGTGTTCAGCAGCTATCCGAATCGGTTCGGTATCGTGTTTTATGCGGGTGTGTTGGCACTCACTGGATTCAGTCTCACGCTCCTGTGGGGCTACGCCTCGCGGAGAGATCTCTTGGAGGAAGGGCTCACGTCGCGAACCATCTTGCTTCAGGGGGCCAGATTCCTCGCTTCACCGCTGGTGTTTCTCCTCTCGATGGTCGTCGCGGTCTTCGACCCGAGGCTGGCCATCCTCACCTGGTTTCTCCTGGTCCCGATAACCGCCGTGTTTCAGTCACGACTCGTCGAGAGTCTGGAAGAAACGTCGTAGAAAACTCCGTTATCGCTGTCCTTTCTGCACGCCTTCTTTGAATCCAGTAAGCGTGCGGCGGATAAACAGGTAGACGAAGAAGACGAACGCGAGCAAAGCGACGAGAACGCCGATGAACACGGGGTCGCTCAGGAGATCTCCGATGAGGCCGAGTGGTTCCATACTCTGCCTATCAGTTCACGAACCAAATTCGTTTCGCCGTGCTAGTGACAAACTTGATTGATGAGTAGTCGTATAGCTCTGCTATGGCAGACCTCTTGCCCTCCAGTTCAGACGTCGAAGCGCCGACGGGTGGTTCCCCGAGGGTGCTCGGCGTCGACAGCGACGACGCCGACGACCTGCTCGGGGCGCTCTCGTCGGACACGGCGCGGAGTCTTCTCTCTGCGCTCCACGAGGACCCCGCGACGGCGTCCGAACTCAGCGACCGAGTAGACACCTCGCTCCAGAACGCACAGTACCACCTCGGGAAACTCGAGGACGCCGACCTCATCTCTCCCATCGATACCATCTATTCGGAGAAGGGCCGCGAGATGAAGGTGTACGCACCGAGTGACGGCCCGCTCATCCTCTTTGCGGGCCGCGAAGAGCAGACGACCGGCCTCAAAGACGCCCTCTCACGGGTGCTCGGCGTGGGCATCGTGCTCGGCGTCGTGAGTGCCGCGGTCCAGTACGTCGTCACGGAAGGGTTGTTCGGCCTCGGCGGTTCCTCGACGAACACCGATTCGGGTGGACAGGTGGGATTGTCGGCGCAGTCTTCGGACGCGTCGCAGGCCGCTACTGACGCTGTAGCGACAGTTCCGCCGGGACTCCTCTTTTTCGCCGGGGGTGCACTCGTCCTCACGCTCGGTGCCGTCTGGTGGTATTTCCGAGCCGACCGATGACTAAAATGGATTTTTGAGCTTACCAAGCGTATATCATATTCTCGCTCCTACGAGTAACTGGTGCCGCCTTGCTTCGGCCCTCCGCCAAACATCATTGGCTTTCCAGCCCTCCAACGCGGAACTCTTCGACGAGTTCCCCGTTCTGTGTGTAAATTCCCCCAGTGAAGCCGCCGTCCTCCGGTTCGAGTTCGACGTGCGTCGGTCGATTTCCCCGTGGACGAGCGTAGCTCCCCGGATTGACCAGCGTCACCGCCCCGGCCCTACGTGCGAGATGCCGGTGTGAGTGCCCGTAGACGACCACGTCCGCCTCTCGCTCGCGACCGAACAGTTCAAGTCCCGTGCTCCCGCCGTCTCGTCGGTGGGTGAGCGCGAATCGAACGTCGTTCTCCTCGAAGGTGCGTACCGCCGGGAGGCGCTCGCGGACCGCCGGGGTCGCGTTGTTCCCGTGAACCGCGAGTAGACAAGAACTCACGCGTTCGAAGGCATCGAGGGCGGTCTCGGTCGTGAAGTCCCCCGCATGAACGACGAGGTCGGCGTTTCGGACTGCATCGGCGGTTCGCCCCGAGAGTTCGTGTCCGGTCGTGCTGTGAGTGTCGGAGACGAGCGTTATCATGGCCGATGCTACCAGCCGAAGGGTTTTGATTGCGTCGCAAGGATTTTGGCACCTCCCGAACGCTAGTCGAACGATGGCGAGTAGCAAGTCCGTCGTGATAGCCGCCCTCGTCGCCAACGGGGCGATTGCTGTATTGAAGTTCGCCGGGTTCCTCCTCACCGGGAGTGCGGCGATGCTCTCGGAGACGTATCACTCCATCTCGGACACCGGCAATCAGGTGTTTCTCCTCATCGGAATCCGCTACGGGCAGCGCGAACCGACCCGAGGCCACCCTTTCGGCTACGGCAAGGCACAGTTTTTCTACAGTTTTCTCGTGAGCGTCTTGCTCTTCGGTATCGCCGGGTGGGAGAGCGCGAAACACGGCTATGAAGCCCTGATGCACCCCCACGCAGTCGGCAGTGGTGAATCGGTCACCCTGCTCGGGCAGACGTTCGACCCCGTCTTCGTGAACTACGCCGTGCTCGTCGGCGCGATTCTGTTCGAGAGCTACGCGTTCAAGAAAGCATACACGGCGATGAAACTCGAAATCGACCGCCGTGAGTGGAGTGGATTCGGGGAGGCGTTCCACAAGACCAGCGACGTGACGACCCTGACGGCGCTCACTGAGGACACCATCGCCCTCGGCGGTGCGGGCATCGCACTCTTCGGCATCTTCCTTTCGCGCTGGACGGGCAATCCGATGTACGACGCGATTTCGGCCCTGCTCATCGGACTCATGCTGATGGGTTTTGCCGTCGCGCTGGCGTGGGAGAACAAGCGACTCCTGCTCGGTGAGAGTCTCCCCGAAGACGAAGAGGACAAACTCCGCGCGATGCTCGACCGATGGGACGGCGTGACCGAGATCATCGACTTCCGCACCGTCTACTTCGGCCCGGACCGTCTCATCGTCACCGCCGACGTGGCGTTCGACCCGGCGCTCGATACGGGCGAGATAGACGACCGAATCACCGACATCGAAAACGAGATGTTCGACGTCAACGAGCACATCAAAAAGGTGTACATCGAACCAGAAGTGAAAGAAGAGACCGCGTCACGGTCGGTCGTCTGAGGTCGTCCCTTCGCTTCGCTGTTACCGAACTGGTCGCGGTGGCTGTTGCGAGCCCGGACAGGAATGTTCGTCCTCGCATCATCTTATAACGGATATATTAGAATATAGGTTATTAAATTCTATCATTTGGAATTATGTATTAATAAATGTATGATTATATATAATAAAACTATCAGCGTTATATCTCGTCGTCGGGGTCGTGTTCGTCGGCCATCCGACGGGCCTCGGTCGCGTATCGCTCTCGCGTCGCGTCGTCGTCTACCGCACCCAACTGGTCCGGCGACACGTCGAGTGCGGCTAGCGTCGGGCGAGCAGCGCCGGTGAAACTCGGGAGTGCGCGCTCTTTTCTGAAATAGCGTCTCCCGTCGGGTGTGGCGTAGACGAGGATGATGAGGTTCTGTTCGTCGTCGGAGTAGGTTCGTTCGACCAGCCAAACGCGCACGCTGTCGTCCATACGCCTCGTCGTCGGCGAGGACGTATAGTTCCTGCCGGGCGGTTTATGTCATGATGTCTCGTAGCTCCACTGTCATGGAGGTCAACTGCGAGGGGTGTGCTGGTTGCTGTATCGACTGGCGCGCGATCGCACCGACGGTTTCGGACCACGAGCGACGAGGGCCTCGCACGCCGCTGGACGACTCCTACAATCTCGTCCCGCTGACGCGTGGCGACGCACAGGCGTTCCTCGACGCCGGACTCGCTGACGCGCTGACGCCACGACTCTGGGCGGACGAGTCGGGCGTGGTGGTCGACGGGGTGAAACTGGCGGCCATCGAGGGAAAGCCCGCCTTCTTCCTCGGACTTCGCAAGCCGCCGAAACCGGTCGCCCCCTTCGGAACCGACGAATCGGACGGTTCCGACGCCGACGCCATCTCCCCGGTGTGGCTCCCGACGTGCGTCTTTCTCGACCCACGGACGCTCCGGTGCCGGATACACGACGAGGACGTGTATCCGATGGAGTGTGCGGAGTATCCGGGCCACAACCTCAAACTCGGCCAGCAGACCGAGTGTGAACGCGTCGAAGAAGCCTTCGGCGGCGAGCGTCTGCTCGACGGCGAACCGCCGCGCGCCCTCTCTGGACTGCTACTCGGGCCACAGGCTATCGGAGAGAAAGTCTTCGTCTATCCCGACCCCGACGACTTAGAAGGCGTCGTCGACCGACTGCTCGCAGACGAGTTGACCGACGAGGACCGTGCTCGATTCGTCGCTGCCGCAATCGCGGGCCGCCCCGGAACGACCGGCACCAACCGCGAAACCTACGATGCGGTCCGAAAACGAGCGTTAGAGGCGGACTCGTGGGCTGGCCGCGCAATCGCCGAGTGGGAGACGATGACGGACGACGAACCGAACCCGTCGGTAGCGAGACGAGTCGAAGACGGCCACGGTGCACCGCCCACCCACCGCTGGTGAGCACCGGCGGAAAACGACTGCTCTACTTCGATTTTATCTCTTCGAACTGCTTGAGCAGATCTTCCGCCGAGTCGCCAGAGTCGTACTCTACAGTCCCGTGATAATCCGACCGCTCGTCGTCGAAACTCGCGTCCACGGTACTGTTTTTTCGCTCACGGCGCTCGTGCTCTTCTTCGTCATAGGCACCCATTGACATGACAACCACACCCATGATAGGCGATAGCAGGTTATTAATGTAACGGATATTCACACCATTCTTACAGACTGGATAATTTTCAGACAGAGAAGAGACCGGGAACACGACACGGAGACGCACCCTGTGAATACACGACACGGAAACTCCCCCCGTGAGTACACAACACGTAAACGCCCACGGTGACTACAGTTCCTCGTGGCAAGCCCGCTCCGCTTTCGCCGCTCTACGGAGCGGTGGGACGATGACCGCATCACCGACCAGTTGTACGCGCACCTCGATTCGAATCTCGGTGCACGGTCGGTGTCACCTCACTACGTCGAACCAAACGGTTTCGACGCCGTCCGGTTCGAGATGGACAACGGCGACATCGCATTGTTTGCGTGGGACGACGACCGAGCGTTCTGGCTCGGCAACACCGAGACGCCACCAGCCCTCTGGCGCACGACGAAGTACACCTTCGACGAAGTTCCCTACTCAGTCGCGCGCTGGGGCCAGCGGGAACTGCTCGCCGACCTCACCGTCGAGTCTCCGTGGTTGGCCGAGTACGATTATCTCTCGTGGTTCTTCCTGCCTGTGCTCTTTTCCAAGGACGGCAGGGAAACGTCACGGTCGTTCTTCCGCGAACACGCCGCTGGATTTCCGGACGCGACACGCGAGGAGGCGCTGTCGTTCTACGAGCGATTCCTTCGAACTGGTGCACTGGACGACTATCGCTACACGATGGCCTCCAAACTCGGCACCAGCCAGTACGTCGACGAGACTCGGATGAGTTCTACGATGAGCGAGTTCACCGTCGCCAAACTGTTGACCGACGCCGGCTACGACGTCGAACCCGAAATCGAGGTGACGACCGGCCACTCGCTCGATTTCCGCGCCAACCCCACCAGTGGTGGACAGGCACCCCTCGTCGAAGTCACGCGCCCGCTACCGCCCACACGCAGGTCTGCGGACACGCCCGTGGCCGCACTGCGCGAGACGGCGGCGACGAAATCGACTGGCCAGTTGCGCGAACACGGCGGTGGCGCTGTGCTGTTCGTAGACTGTTCTAGCTTCCGGGACGACGAGTGGTCGGCGATCGTCGGCGAAAAGCCCGGCGTCCGCCATCGGCCAGCAGTCGTCTTCCGTGCTCGTCCCTCCGGGGACGTCGAAGCGTACAAGAAAGGGTCGGTGCCGCTGTCGTTGAATTCCTCCGTCGAGTGGGTCTAGAACGACACCTGTTCGGGGCCGAACGTTCCCATCGTCGTCGGGTCGCGGTCGCTGTAGTGGCGTCGGCCGACGGCTTTGTGACTGAGCGCACAGTACATTGCTTCCCGTGCCTGTTGTGCCGATTCGTACGTCTCGTTTTCGATGCGTTCAAACACGTCGGCGAACGCTTCTGTACCGTTCGGGAGGTCGATGACGTAGTCACCGTGGGCGGCGATTAGCTGCTCGGTGTCTGCCGGATACTGGTGTGCGTCGAGCAACTCGTCTGCCTCTTTGAGAGTCATTACGATTAATCGAACAGCAAAGTTCATTATAAACATTGTCGCCTAGGGAGGGGGATGAATATAAGGTATATTAATGGGGTATAGTCACACCCCCGGACCGCGCTGGACCACAACTCCCTTGCTTCCCCCCCGCCACAACGGGAACAATGAGTGTTTTCGCGGATCTCCACGTCCACACGACCAACTCGGATGGGTCGATGGAGCTGGAGGACGTTCCCGCCGCCGCCCGGTCCGCGGGCGTGTCGGTCGTCGCTATCACTGACCACGACCGCTTACATCCCGACCTCCCAACGCCCGTGACGGTTCTAAAGGGCATCTCCGTCGTCCACGGCATCGAACTCCGGGTGGAAGCACCCGACGGCCAGCACGTCGACCTGCTCGGCTATGGCGTCTATCCGACGCCCGAACTCGCGGACGAACTGGGACGTCTCCAAGCCGACCGAATCGAACGCGGCCAGGCCATCATCGACTGCGTCGAAGACGAACTCGGAATCGACCTCGACGTCGAATCACGGGAGGGATTCGGCCGACCCCACGTCGCTCGGGCCATCGACGACCATCCGGGAACGGAGTACGATTTCGGAGGTGCGTTCGCCGACCTCATCGGTTCCGAGAAACCGTGTTACGTACCCCGTGACGTGCCGAGTTTCGAACGCGGCGTCGAACTGCTCTCCGATGCGAGCGGACTGGTCGGGTTGGCCCACCCGTTTCGGTACGACGACCCGAACGCGGCGCTCTCGCTGACGAGCGAACTCGACGCAGTCGAACGATACTACCCCTACGGATACGACGTCGACTCGCGGCCGATAGAGCGGGCGATTGCCGACCACGGACTCGTGCCGACCGGCGGGAGCGACGCACACGAAGACGAACTGGGACAGGCGGGGCTATCGAAAGCGGAGTACCGACACTTCCGGAGCGCGGTGAACACCTGAACGCAGGGTTCAATTCGATGGAGACCGAAGCACATGACATGCGGTGTCACTACTGCGACAGGGAAGCGGAGTTCGCACCCGAACTGGGTGGCGTACGGGTTGGTCTCTGCGACACTCACTTCGGCGAGCAATTCGAAGAGCTCGCAGAGTCCGAGGCGTTAGCGTCACTTCGACAAGAACTGGACGTCGAGCGACCCGACTAATCTTCGCGTTTCGCGGTAAACGTCACGTTTTCGTGCCGAAAGAGTGCGCCGTCTCCGAGTGCGGAGAGCGAGTCCACGACGGAGTCCGGGTCAGTCCGAACGCGAACCGTCTGGACGCCGTCGCGAAAGAGGTAGGCGAGTCCCGTTTCGAGCGTCGGCGTGAGCTCGTCCCGATGGACTTGCGTCGGACGCGTGGTGGAGGAGGGTTCGGACGAGAGTACCAGTGCTGCACCGCCGCCAGCGACGGTAAACGCGGTGAGCACCTCCCCTTCGTGATCGGTACCGAGGACGCCCTTCGGCTCGAACGGCACCTCAGTTTCGCCGAAGTCGAGGTCGAGCACGTCGTCGTTTCGCTCCGTCTCGGGACTCATAGCCACCACCTGGAGGGTCGTCGTTGGAGGGAAGAGGGATGCATACCACTACATAGGAATGGAAATATATAAAAGTTCGAGGAGAAACGAAGATGATTTTTTCGTTGCTGGTTCTCAGACGCGGCCAGCGTCAACGTCGATCGCGTCGACCGGACAGACGTCGACACAGAGCATGCAGTCGATGCACTGGGCTTCGTTGGCCGGATCTGCTTTCTCTTCGCTCTCGGGATGTCCCGGGGAGTCTACCCACTCGAACACGTCGACGGGGCAGTCTTCGAGACAGGCACCGTCGGCGATGCAGATGTCGAAGTCCACCGCGACGTGCGTGCCGTGGATGCCGAGTTTCTCGGGTTCGTCTACCGGCCCCCAGACGTCGTGGCCGTCGTGCTCGTCAACTTTCTCGCGGTTGTCAGTGAATTGTGGGTCAATAGCCATAAGTCGTCCACCTGCCTCTACCAACGAGGATGGTATACTTAAATCCCTGTCCCGAACTTAAAGCTTTGTGTCGCGTGAATTTTTTAGGTCGGGCTAAAAACACATAGAAGCGGCCTGGAGATACGGTTTCTCGATTTTCGACAAACAAAGAATTTAAATACCAGTTTGTTGTCAGCGCCAGGTTTTACGGCATCCCGTTGCGGAGACCCCCGCATGGAGAAAGTCACCATCGAAGCTATCGAGTCACGGATGAGTCCTGCCGACGTGCGACGGGAACTCTCTGACCCGCTCGGAGCCGAAAATCTGGCCGTCAACTACTACGAACTCGCGCCGGGCGAGAGTTTCGCCTTTGGATACCACGCACACAAGACACAAGAGGAGATATTCTACATCCAATCCGGGTCGGTGACGTTCGAAACGGAAGAGGGGAACATCACGGTCGGAGCGGGCGAGGTGGTTCGGTTCGCCCCCGGCGAGTTCCAGCAGGGTGTGAACGAGGGTGACGAGCGCGTGGTCGCCCTGGCGCTCGGTGCACCCCAAAAGAGCGAAGTGGTGGAGATGCGCCGCGAGTGTTCAGATTGTGGGGAGCGGACCCCGAACACCATCGAGATGGCAGAGAGCAAAGACGCCCTCCTGACACGCTGTCTGGAGTGTGGGGCCCAGACGGGACGATTCGACTGAGTTTTCGGAAGCGAGTGGGAGACTCCCCCGACGATGTCACCACGTTCGGAAAGCCACTGACGAGTACCGACGTCGGTCCTTGGCTCGGTCGACGGTTCCACCGGAAACTGTCCCCTCGCCCCGCGGAAACCATTCTGCACACGAAATACAACTCTAGGGAAAACCTCTCGATAACTTCTCCACCTGAAATGAGGGGGTTCGTGAACGGTCCACAAACCAGAACCCTCCGTCCGGAAACGACTCTTATAATGAACTTTTCAACTACGAATCCATAACGAAAGATTCGGTGGTGACTGCGAATCCGGGGCTGACCTTGTACCCCCACGTTTCGACTGCAAACGACGTGGACGAGTGCAATGTGAGGCTTGATGCGCACCCCGATCCATTCTCGTCTTCCGCGACACTGACTTTTTTCGTCCCTCCGCTCCTCGACGGTGTCATGAGAGAAATACCGTCACCCGGACTCGGCACCTCGGGTAATAGCGACCCCGAGCAGTGCGCCGAGACGGTCGAGACCGCGCTCGAACTGGGTTATCGACACGTCGATACCGCACAGATGTACGAGAACGAAGCCGCGGTCGGAGATGGCATTGCTCGCGCTGACATTTCGCGAGAGGACGTCTTCCTCGCCACGAAAGTCCTGCCGGACAACCTCGCATACGACGACGTGCTCGAAACCACCGACGAGAGCCTCGACCGGCTCGGCGTCGAGTACGTCGACCTCCTCTACGTTCACTGGCCCATGCGCGCTTACGACGCATCGGACACGCTCCCCGCCTTCGACCGACTCTACGAGGCTGGCAAAGCCCGCAACGTGGCAGTGAGCAACTTCACGCCCGACCTGCTGGACGAAGCACGCGAGATTCTCGACGCACCACTCGTCGCCAACCAGGTCGAGATGCATCCCCTTCTCCAGCAGGACGACCTCCAGTCGTACGCCGACGTACACGACCTCACGCTCGTCGCCTACGCCCCTATCATGCAAGGTGACGCTGGCGACGTACCAGAACTGCAGACGGTTGCCGCGAAACACGGCGCGACACCGGCACAGGTCAGTCTGGCGTGGCTCCAGCAGAAACCGAACGTCGTCCCGATTCCAAAGTCCACGGGGGAGACGCATCTCCGAGAGAATCTCTCGGTCCCTCAACTCGACGCCGAGGACGTGGCCGAAATCGACGCCATCGACCGCGAACGACGCCTCGTCGACCCGGACGAAGCCCCCTGGAACTAACTGACAGTGGCTACGGCCGCCACTGTGCAGTCCACGAACCGGTGCCGTCGTTTCCTTTCCACTCGACGGCGAGGTCGCTCGCAGAGCGGTCGGCGGAGATCTCGTAGGCTATCCAGCCGCTGTTGCTTCCGCCTGGCTCGACCTTCCGCTTTCCGAACTGTTCTAGCTTGTACTGACCGTTTTTCTTCGCTATCTCGGTAGGCGCTTGCGCTCGGTCCCCGACGAGCAGGTGGAAACTGTCTCGCTTCGGAAGTGCCTGACCCATCCGGAACTGATTTTCTGCGCGCAGCGTGACGAAGGCCCACTGGCGGCCGTTGCTGGCGGTCACGTCCACCTTCCGGCCACTCTCTCGGACGTACTGATACCGGTCGGTCAGGGTGACGTTTCGAACCGTGACCGCCACTTCCGTCGGACTGAGGTATGTCTCGCCGACGGACAGACGTTCGCCGACGACGTCGACCGTGAACGTCTTGTCTAACGCTTCGATTCGGTACGCGACCTGCCCGACGTAGGGATAGGAGAGGTTCGTCTTCCACGTCGTCGTCTTCCCTGGTGCGATTTCGTTCGTCTGGATGCTCCCGGACTGCTGGGAACTGCCACCGCTTCCTTCGACTCGAATCGCCGATTCGAACGCGGCAGGGCTACTGCCCCGGTTCTCGATGGTGAGTTCGAGCGTGAACTCCTCGCCCATGGTGACCTGCTTGGGCACATTGGACGAGACGAGGGTGAAACCACCCTCCTCACTCGTTGTGCCCCCACTACCGGAGTCATTCTCCGTAGTCGTCCCGTCAGCCCCCGTCGTCTGCTTCGTTGTCGTTCGATCCCCATTCCCGCTGTCTTCCGGCCCGGAACCGGTACATCCCGCCAAGGCCCCCCCGGCGAATGCAGCTCCGGACGCCGTCAGAAATCTTCTACGGCGCATGGGTAATTTATATACCACTAGGTAAATAAAGCCTCGGTAAGACGTTCGTTTTCTGATAAATACGGTATGCGTTCCGACTGATTGTGAGTGGAATGCTCGTTAAAACCAGTATAAACGCCGAGTCGTCCGGAATTACTATCTGGACGAGGGACCTTCGTTCGTTATGGCCCCGCCACGACTCGTCTACGACGACGACTGTGGATTCTGTACGTGGTCGGCGGAGTACGCCGACGCCCACGGCGACTTCGAACTCGTTGGTTTCTCCGAGCTCACGCCCGACCAGCGTGCCCGCCTTCCACCGCAGTTCGAACAGTGTGTTCACCTCCTCACCGACGACCGCGTGTTCTCCTGTGGTGCGGCGACGGAGGAAGTCATCTCACGACTCGACTCGCCGGAACGTGCTGCTGTCGAACTATTTCGCCTTCTGCCCGACGCCACCCGAGCCCGGGTTCGCGAACCCCTCTATCGCTGGGCCGCCGACCGTCGAACCTGGTGGGGAAAACTCGTCAATCGCTGAGTTCGTCCCGTAGTCGAACACGCGTCAGATTTTCACTTCACCTATCTTCGTCATTTTAATCGCGGCATCCGTGATAGGGTTGGGAAAAGTTGGACTGAGCGTGTCATAGAATCCATCTCATAGCTTTTCGCAGCCCGGGTCGTTTCCTCGCTCGTAGTTGGTGATTGCAACCACGAGTCGGAGACAGAGCGCAACGAACACTTCTGTTCGTGCG
>NZ_JBPEHH010000040.1:0-41093 GCF_054177595.1 Haladaptatus ordinarius
ACAGCGTGCTTCCAGCCGGCAAACCCGTTGCCGGCTGGATGGCTAAGCTGGATGAGAGCCGCGTCAGTAAGCTTTTGAGCGAGTGAAGCCACTTGCTTCACGAAGCGGAAGAGTGTCTTTTGCACAACTGCACTCTCCCGCTTCAGTACACTGATTCTGACGACTTATCCCGCCGTCTTCTGCGGATTCAATTGAGCCGTATCGTCCACTACTGCTCGAGCAAAGCCACGCCCTCACTCGGGCAGTCGCTCGTGGCAGAGCCACTCGCTACTTTTCTCATTCGCCCGTTGTCACCAGGCCCGTAAGTGATTGGTCGGCCTGCCACCGCAGGTCGGTCTATCGGCTTTCTGCTGGAAATCGCCCGGGCGAGAACCCACCGAAATCGGTTAACCGGATTAGAATTGGCCGGATCCGCTGGAGCGCACCTGGCCTGCTGTCCTGGTATCTTGAAAATGCGGCGCGTTTTCAGCGGCAAGGAAGAACGAAGTTTTCCCGAGTGAGGGCGTGACTGAGCACTAGCGTTAGCAGTCACGGGAACTCAGCCTTCACTTTCGGAAGCTACCCCGAGTTCACATTTACTTTCGCGAGTCACACTGCATCCACTCACTCCCCGTATCCTGCCGACGAGAAATCGTCCTCACCGTCACCGTCACGACCGTCAGACCAACACTCGCATCACCCGTCGTACGTCGAGCAGTCCGCTCGCGGTCGCTAGTCCGACCCAGACGCCAGCGCCGAGTGCCACGACGGCGAGCAACGAGAGCAGGCCGGAGACGAACGAGAGCGCGATTATCACGACGGTAGACATGGCCAGCGTGATGGCGCAGACGAAAGCGACGTGTCGGAGCAGGCGCGACAGGGACAGCTCCAGTTCCTGATGGACGACGGCGAGGTTGACCAGCGAGTACGCCGAGTGTGTGACGACGGTGGCCCACGCCGCGCCAACCGCGCCGAAGGTCGGGATGAGCAAGAGGTTGAGGAGGAAGTTCGCCACCGAGGTGACGCCCTTGGCCCACGCCCGCTCCCGTGCCCGCCCGAGGTAGTCCAGCGCGTCGCTCGTAATGAACATCACCGCTTGCAAGACGACGTAGCCCGCGTACACCTGCACGACGGGGATCGCTCCGGCGTACTTCGCGCCGAATACTTGCGTCACGGCAGGGTCGGCGACGAGCACCAGCCCCGCCCCCGCTGGAACGTAGAGCAGGAGGGTGTGCCGAAACGTCGTCTCGTAGAGGCGCGCCGCCGACTCGCGTTCGTCGCCCGCCTTCTGCTCGCCGTAAGTCGGCGAGATGGTGAAGCCGAGCGAGGCCGCCGGAGCCTGCAGGAACGTCGAGATGTTCTTGGCGAGGAAGTAGTGGCTCACCGCGACCGGTCCGACGAGTGCCCCGACGAGGATGGTGTCTATCTTCTTGTCGAGGACGTTCGCCCCCTTCGTCGCCGTCAGCGGAACGCTGTAGCGGAGCACGCGCCGGGAGAGCCCGTCCTCGCGGTCGTCCGGCTCGTGGGTGGTGTAGAACTTCGAGTAGAGCACGCCGATCCCGACGACGGTCGCCAGCGCGTAGCTCACGACGTAGCCGACGAGTGCGCCGACCGCACCGCCGACCAACAATACCCCGCCCACGACGAACACGAGCAGGCTCACGCTCCCCGTCGCCTTCGTCACCGCGCTCCAGGTCACGCGATTGAACCCCTGGAAGACGACCACGGAGAACGTCGAGAGCGAGTGGACGGCGAGATAGGCACCACCGAGCACGAATAACGGGGCGAGTTCAGGCTGATTGACCAGTCGCGCGATGGGGTCGGCGAGGAGAGCGAACGCCGCAGCGACGACGACGATGGCGACGAGTCGGTATCGGATGGCGGCCCGGAGGACGTGCGGAACCTGTCCCGGGTCGCGCTCGCGGTACTCGGTGACGTACCGGGCCGCCGACTTCGCCGTGCCGAGGTCGGCGAACAACCCGGCCACGCCGAGCACCGCGAGGGCACTGCCGAGCAGTCCGTACTCCGCCGGCGTGAGCAGGTATCGAGTGAGTAAGATGACGAGCAATCCGCTTGAAACGACGTGGAGTGCGCGGGCGGTCAGCGTCGCCTTGAATCCTCGGGCGAAGCTCTTCGAGTCCATCGTGGTCACCCCGTCGCGTTCAGGTGGTAAAGCTGAAATTCTCCACCCGACTGCACCCGGGAGACGCGGGGGTTGCTGTCGAGCGTTCTGAAGCCTCGTTTCGGGAATCTGAGTCCGTTGTACACGTCGAGTTCGCGCGCTTTCGCGGAGTCAGTTACCGGCAGGTAGCGAGGGTCTTCGAAGGCAGTGACGAGTCGACGGGCAGTGAAGTTCTCGCCCGTCGCGTTCAATTCACTGCCGTATATCGGTTCCCCCCGGAAGTCGTTTCGTTGGCTCTCGTTGTAGCCCAGGATCGCATCCGAATATCGGTCCCCCGGCGACCGAAGCCCGGTAAAGAGGGCGTCGCCGCGCTGGTCGAACGCCGTCTCGTACCCCGCCATCTGGCTCTCGGAGACGTGCCCCGAGGGCTGGTACATGTACGGCGAGTGAAATAGCGTCGGCACCGAGAGCACGAGCAAGAAGAGGAACACTCCTGCTGTGAACCCCGCGACGGGGTCTGCGTTGGGGAGCCTTCGCTCGACGAGGCTCGTTCCGCGGGCGAATGCGACGCCACCGAGCACCGTCACCGGAACCATGATAAATCCCATCACGCGGAAGTGAAACTGGCCGAGACTCGCGACGAAAAAGACGCCGAAGAGCCCGGTCAGCGGAATCATCCCGATGGCGAAGTACTTGACGAACGCGCAGGTGTCGGTTCCCTTGACCCGGTCGAACAGTCCACCGAGCATGAAGAGTCCGGCGACGACGCTAAAGAGCAAACTTACCAGAAAGAGTTTCACGAACAACAGGCGGATGCTGCCACCGAGTTGCGAGAGGCTGGCGGCGGCCTGTGTCGCGTCGGCTCCCGCCGTCGGGTCGTCGATCAGACTCGAGAGCAGCGAACTGACCGCACCGCCGGACCGTTCATGGAACGGAGTCCACATGAGAAACGTCGCCATGAGAAACAGGGTCTGTGCGTACATCGGTCGGTGACGGGCAATCGCGTGTCCGTCATGGAATAGTCGATAGACGAACTGGACGACGACGACGCCACCGAACAGGAGGATGACGTTGACTGCCTGCTGGGGGTGGACGAGCACCATGGCCAGAGACGTCAGCGCGAGGAGCGTCCCCGCAGCAGTGCCGAACAGTGGCAGCCGCCGCCCGTCGGACGACGTGACGTACTTCGCGACGAGATAGAGGACGAGGGGAAGGAACAGTATCGCCTGGGAGGTCGGATGTGGCATGACAAAGACGCTGATGGCGTTGATGGGGAGCAAGAGAAACCCCGCGAGCGCCGCGAACGTCTCCGCCCGGTCGTCGTCCGTCACGACGCGCACCGTGAGCGGGACGAACAGCAAGTAAACGAGGACAAACGCGGAGACCATCATCAAAAGCGACCGCCGGAGCGACAGCCCCGTCACCTCGCTGAGAACGATAGCAATCGTGTGCGTGCCGGGATAGAGCAGTTCGTAGACGGCCATGTCGCCCGAGATGATATCCTTGGCCCAGCCGAGGTGGGTCAGCGCGTCACCGGGTCCGTAGAAGTGGTAGCCTCGGAGGAGGGGAAGCGACGCGATGGAGAACATCGCCGTCCCGCCGAGGACGAGACCGAGCGACCGATACCAGTCGGGAGACGAAACCGCGACGGCGGTTCCGACGAGGAGTGCGACCGCGGCACCGATCCAGAAGGACGTGGGCGTCGCTCCGTAAATCGACAGTTCGTAGCCGGTTGCTGGCGACTCGTGTGCCACGAAGACCGCCATAGCAAGCGAGCAGAACCCGACGACGAGCGCACTCTTCTCCAGTCGGTGTGTATAGGTCCGTGCCATTCGCTCGTCTCCGGCGTCGGCCGGTTCACCCTTTGTTATGGACTTCCTGATTTCGCCCGGTACGAACGATGAGGTCTGTCGCGTAGCCGGCGACGTCGATCTTGTCGTCGAGGAGTCGTGCTCTCCGGCGTTGGAACGTGTTCGGGTCGGCAGTGTGGACGAGCGATTTCGCCTTGCCGACGGCCTCACGGTCGTCTGCCGTAGAGTAGAGGAGACCGTACTCCGCCAGTTCGAGGAAGTTCGTCATGTCGTCGGCCCCGGCGAACGACTGAGCGCGTACTGCGGGCGTACCAAGGACGGCTGCCTCGGTCGCCATCGTCGCGGAATCACCGACGTAGAGGTCTGCGTGCGCGAGCAGGTCGTGGACAAGGTGCGGCGGCACCGGGAGTCGGTACTGCCTGAACTCGGGGGGAAGCGGGGATTCGCTCGTGACGTACACCTCGCCGTGTTCGTCCAGAAACGAGACGAGGTCGCGTTTGGCCTCGCGCGAGAATCCGTTCTCCCCCACGTCGTGCAGGGCCGACCACTGCCGAAAGCGAACGAGGAAGTATCGTTCGTCCGGGTTCACGCCGTGTTCGCGGAGGCTCTCGGGGGCCGGGCAGAACCGGTCGGGATGGAGGTACGCCAGTTCGTGATAGCCGTCGTACCGAACGTGGTTCGAGCCGAAGTCGTCCCGGAATCGACGCGGAGTGCAGATGACGTGTGCCAGCGGCGTTGTGATTCGGTGTGACTGTGCGCCTTCGTTGTCTATCCAGACTACGCTTTGTGCGCCGACCAACGGCGCGACGTGCGAGACGGCGACGCCGCCGATAGCGGTCATTACGTCCGGGCGAATGCGCAACGCCTCGCGGAGCAATCGCGTCTCGTAGGTGGCCTGTACCCGCGCCAGTCCCGCGAGCGAGTCGGCTTTGCCGGCGAGCACCGTGTGTTCGATACCGTATCGGTCGAGCAGGTCGAGCGCGATGTCCTTGTCACGGGCGAAGACGTGCACTCCGTGCCCTCGGCCCTCTAGCGCGGCGATGATGTGCCGGTAGAAGTGGACGTGCGCCGGGTGTTGGATGGTTACGATGACGTGCATCAGAGGACAGTTTGGTACACTTCGTAGATTCGTTCTCCCATGCGTTCGAGACTCAGGTCGCGGACGTGTTCGCGGCCGTTCGACGGCCGCGGGTCCGAGAGCACGTCCACCAGCCCCGCCACGAGTTCGTCGTCCGAGGAACAGACGTACGAGGGCGATACCCCCGACAGTCTGCTTCGGACGTCGCCGACGTCGGTCGTCACGACCGGCACGTTACATGCCATCGCCTCCTTGACGGAGTTCGGCGACCCCTCACTCTTCGAGGGGAGCAAGAGCACGTCGGCGGCGTTGTAGTAGGTCGACATCTCGTCGTGTGGAACGCCGTAGACGCTCTGCAGTTCGACCGGTCCCGAAACCTGCTCGGCCGCGTTGGCGACCACTCGCTCCGCCCGCGGGAAGTCTTTTATCTCACGCGAGGGAGGGTAGGGAAAAAGGACGTGGGTGCCGTCCCGACTCCAGCCGACCGCCTCGCGCGCCGCTCGCTTCGACTGCGGGGCGAACCGCGAGAGGTTGATGCCGTGGGGGACGACGTGACACGGTGCGTCGAGTTCGCGTGCCATCTCCTCGGACATCACGATGACGGCATCGCAGTGGCGAGCGCACTGTTTGCTCAACCAGCCGTACTCGCCGAGGAGGTCAGACCCCCACAACGAAAGGACGACCGGCAGGCGATGTTGGGCCAGCGCCATCGGTGCGGTGAGTCCGTAGTTGGCGTGAATCAGGTCGTACTCACCGAGGGCGTGCCGGAAGACAGTCGGGAAAAAGCGCAGGTAGTCGGTCGGCGACCGCCGAGTGACGGATTTCCGTGCCCGATGCGTTCCCGGCGGTGAGAGTGTCTCTTCCGTGACGCCGCGTTCACGAAGTACCCGCACTTGCTCCCGAAAGAAGCGAGCGTCGGTGTTCGTCACGAGATTCAACACCCGCATCGAACTGGTGCTGGCGCTCGATTTGATGGTTCCTCTCGACACAGTAGCCGAAGACTCTCCCGAGATAGCCTTTGTTATCCGCCGCTTTATCGGGTCACGACAGAGAATAGGCTGGTCGTACCGCTCGACCGGAAGACGGGTCGCCCTCATCGTCTCGACACCGCCGCGACTCGTTCCATTGGGTCGCCTTCGGGTGTGGCGTTCGTGGCGATGTTCACGATTATCTCGGTGAGGTTCACCTTGTCTGCCAGGTATGCGTCCCGGCGGGCGCGCAGACGGTCGTTCTCCGAATCGTCGGCAAGGATGGTGAGCGACCGTGCCAGTACGTCCTCGAACGAACGCAGGTTGTCGATGAGACCCTCGTGCTCGAGTTCGAGGAAGTTTCCCATATCCGATTCCCCGACGAAGGAGTTCGAACGAATCGCCGGTGTTCCGAGCAGTGCCGCTTCCGTCACCATCGTCTGCGTGTCCGCGACCAGCAGCGACGCTTCTGCGAGCGCGTCGTGGAGGAGGGCGGGATGGAGGTCGAACTGCCGGGCCTCTCCGGGTGCGGGATTCCCACCTTCGTCCGAGACGAACACCGTGACCCGCTCTGCCAGTGCGGAGACGAGCTGTCGCCGTTTCGCTGGCGAGAACCCCGAGTGCCCCACGTCGTGGTGTGACCCGAAGGCGTTGAACCGGACGATGGCGTACTCCTCGTTCGGGCCGACGTCCAGTCGCTCACGAATCGTGGGGTCGGGTTCGTACACCTCAGGGTGGAGGTAGGCGAGTTCTTTGAAGCCGTGGAACTCGTAGTGGTTCGCTCCGAGGTCTTTCCCAAAGGTGTGTGGCGTGAGGAACGTATCGACGAACGGACGGGCCGCGAGGTGGTCGATCGTGGTCGGTTCCGAGTCGGCGACGACGACGACCGGCGTCCGCGAGATAGCGCCGGCATGGGCCGCGTACGAACCCACACCGAAGATGAGGTCCGGGTCGTACCGCCGGGTTCGCCGGAATATCTCAACGTAGTGTTCCGGTAGCTCTCGAAACAGCGAGAATTTCGTCGTGTCACACGTTCCGTATATCTCGTGTGGCAGATCGTAGTACGAAAGCAGGGCACGTGTACAGCCATAATCACGCCCGAGCACGAGCACGTCGTGACCCTTCTCGCGGAGTCGTTCCACCGCGTGTCGATAGAGGTGGACGTGTGCGGGCGTGTTGGTGAAAAAGAGGTATCTCATCCCCTGACGAACTCGTAGGCTCGTTTCGCGGCGTCCATCGTCTTTCCGTTCGATTCCACGAGATAGTACGGGACGAGGTCGGCACCGAACTTCGCTTTGTACCGACAGAGGCGCTCGGTGTTCGCGCCCATCAGGTCGTAGGTCGTCACCGATTCGACCGGCGACCCCTCGACGATGTCTTCGATGATGTGCCAGTGGACGAGGCTGTTCACGCTCGTCCCCTCGTAGACGGCGCGAGCGCCGCCCTGCCAGAAGTACGCCGCGTCGTTCGAGTAGAGGGCGGTGATACCGCTCAGGTAGTCGCCGGACGAGTCGCGGGCGACGTACGTCTGGGCCCGGTCGTCCAGCCCCTCCCAGAGGTCACGGACGTACTCCCACGAGAGACCGAGCGTCTCCCCTTGTTCGTCGTATCGGTCGACGGTGTCCTCGTAGACTTCACGCGCCCCGTCGATTCCCTCGCGGGTGATCGTCACGTCCAGGTCTTTCGCGTCCCGAATCTCTCGTCGAAGACTCTTGCTGAACGACTTCATGACCGCGTCCGGGGTGGTTGATTCGAGGTTCAGGTGGTACGTGAAAAAGGGTTCGACGTCCAAGTCGTCCCAGACGTAGGGGCGGGGGTCTCCGTACTCCGTCCCACAGAGCATTCGAAACAGGGTCAGCCCGGACCCGATCTGTTTCCCGACGCGCTGGGCGACCGGCGAGTCGAACCCCACCTGCGCCAACTGTTCGGTGTAGTCGGTTCGAATCCGGTCGAGCACGCGCTCGGTGAACTCGCGGTTTACTTTCTCCTGTTTTCGCCGTTTCGGACTCGTCGGCATCATTATCGGCCCGAGTCGCGGCACCGCCATCCCTGGCGGCGGCGAAAGAGCGGCAGTCCCGAGCGGCCCATTCCGGACGACGACGGGGAGCAGCGCGATGGCTTGCTGTCCCTTGAACCCCCCGTACAGGCGGAGTTCGCCGGCGGCGTGGCGGTCGATTGCAGCCAGCGCCGCCGACTGATGAAACACCTCGAATCCGCCCGAGGGAAGTGCGTCGTCCCATTCTGTGAGGTCTAGACGTTCGACTCTCATTCGTCCTCTCGTCAGTCGATACTGGTGGTTTTCACTTTGTTATCCCCCACCTGTCGGTGGAACAGTGCGCTCGAAGGCGAATCAGGTGCGGGCTACGACCGCCGTAGGCGCGGCGTACCGGTCGACGTTCGATTCTGTGTGGCGAGCAGGTCGTAGAAGTCACGCGGCGGACCGACCCACGCACCGTTGTCCAGTGCGGTCTCGATGAGTCGGCGATAGAGACGACGGTGACCGGGGAACTCCTCGGAGAACATCCTCGGGTGCCAGAGGACGGTCATCACGGCGTCGTTGTCCGCCGCCTCGGAGAGCAACGTTTCGCAGGTCTCCCACGCGCGGTCAAAGTCGGTGCCGGGGTCGGGAACCGCGATGTCCATCATCGTGAGCGGGAAGACGAGGAAGTCGTCGTCGAAAGGCCGTTTGACCTCGTACCCGTGCTGGAACCCACAGTCCGTGCTCGACCCGAGCGAGGCGTCGTAGTCGAGACCGATGGCGGCGTGGTGTTCCCACGTGGACTCGGCGCGGTTCAGGTGGTGCTGGCGACCGCCACGAACACGGTGGCCCAGCGCGGCCTCCAACGCCGCTTTCTGTTCGCGCAGCGCGTCGCGGTCGTCGTAGGAGTCGTACGACCCGTGGAGACCGACCTCCCAGCCCCCGTCATCCAGGTCGTGAAGCACGTCGAGGATGGCGGTGTCGAACAGGTCGTACCGCCCGAGATGTTCGATCCAGTACCGGGGCGTGAGCCACTTCTCCGGCGGTTTCTGGACGATTGACTCCTCTTGCAGGAAGTAGAACGCAGACCGCACGCCGAGCGACTCCTCGAGTTCCATTATCTCCTCGAACTGCCACCACGGATTGACACCCGGAAGCAGCGACCGCAGATGGTCCGGGTCGCGGTCCTCGAGTGCGTAGTAGAGCGCCTGAAGTCGCTTGTACGGCCGATCGACGTCGTGCGTGAGACAGAGTTCGAACTCGAACTCAGAAAGCATCGGTGAGCACCTCCACGATTCGTGCGGCAGCGTCTCCATCGCCGTAGGGCGTGGGTTTTTCGTCGGGCGTCGTCGCCCCCGCGACGGCGGTCCGAATCGCGTCCCCGTCGGCACCGACCAGCGTGTTCCAGTCGTTCTCGACCGTCTCGACCCACTCCGTCTCCTCGCGGAGCGTGACACAGGGCGTATCGAGGAAGAATGCCTCCTTTTGAACACCGCCCGAATCGGTCGCGACGACCGTGGCCGCATCGAGCAGAGCGACGAACTGGCGATAGCCGACCGGGTCGGTCAGCGTCAGGTTCCGATCGGCAGTTTCGTACAGTCCGAACTCCCGTAGACGTTCGACGGTTCGGGGGTGTGCTGGAAGGACGACTGGCCGTGGGTCGTCAGACAGCGCGTCCAAGATGGCTTCGAGACGCTCTGGGTCGTCGGTGTTCGTATCGCGGTGGACGGTGGCGAGGACGAACTGCTGGTCCGCGACGCCGAAATCCGAAAGCACGCTTCTGTCGGCACGTTTTCGCGCCCACAGCAACGCGTCGTAGCCCACGTCACCAGTGAAGTGGACGCCTTCGGAGATTCCTTCGTCGGCGAGATTGTCCATCGCGTCCGGGGAGGGTGCAAACAGGAGGTCGGCGGCGTGGTCGGTGAGCACGCGATTGGTCTCCTCGGGGATGTCGCTTCCGCTCCGCATCCCGGCCTCGACGTGTGCGAGTGCCGGGTCCATCTTCGACGCCGCTATCGCCGCCGCGAGCGTTGAGTTGGTATCACCGTAGACCAGCACCGCGTCCGGTTCCGCGTCTTCGATTCGCGCTTCGAGACCGGCGAGCATCGCGGCCGTCTGGCGTCCGTGGGAGTTGGACCCGACGCCGAGGTTGCAGTCCGGACGTGGGATGTCGAGTTCCTCGAAGAACACCGCCGAGAGTTCGTTGTCGTAGTGCTGGCCGGTGTGGACGAGCACTTCGTCGTGGTCGCGTCGGAGTTTCCGCGAGACGGCGGCGGCTTTCACGAACTGCGGGCGTGCGCCGACCACGGTGAGCACCTTCATTTGTCGCGCACCTCCAAACCCTCGTTTTCCGCCCTGTCGAACACCATCGCCAGCGCGAGACACATCCCACCGAGCACCATCGCGGTCAGGCCGTCACACCTCTCGCGGCGTCTCCGAAGCATCCCGAGCGCGCTTCCGCCGACACCGACCGCGCCGAGACCGTACAGAAATGTGAGAGGATGGAAGTCCCGAACGACGTACTTCGATTTCAACCGCCGGAGAAACCCGACCAGAAGCAGGCCCGAGAGTTTCGGAACGAACGTTGAGTACCGAATCGAACTCTGTTCGTTGCCGTACACGGCCGGCATCGCCACGTCCGCGACGCGCATATCGTGGACGTTCAACCTGACCAGGAGAGCGTTGGCGAATCCGTAGTCGTCGTAGACGGTTTCGATGTCGAGCGCCGACAGCGCCCGCTGGGAGATAGCCGTGTAGCCGTTCTGCGGGTCGACCATCCCCCAGTAGCCACTGGCGACCTTCGTGAGGAAGGTCAAAAGCCAGTTGCCGAAACTCCGCCACGCCGACATGTCGTCCCGGAATCCGGGCGTCGAGAGGCGATTTCCTTTCGCGTAGTCGGCCCGCCCGTCGACGATGGGCTGGATGATGCGCGACAGCATCTCGGGGTCCATCTGCCCGTCGCCAGCCATCACCGCCGTCACGTCGATGCCGTCCTCGTGTGCGCGAGAGTAACCGGTCTTGATGGCCGCGCCGACGCCTCGATTCTCCGAGTGGCGAATCGGGACGACGCGCCGGTCGAACGAACTCACCGGCCCGCCGTCGGTGACTGGCGCGTCGCGGTCGGCGTGTGCCTGAATCTCCTCCCACGTTCCGTCGGTCGAGCAGTCGTCGACGGCGTACACGCGGTCGACAAAATTCGGGAGCGTATCGATGACGTGGCCGACGAACCCTTCCTCGTTGTACGCCGGAACGACCACGGCGACGGTGTTGCCCTCGTACATTCAACCCCCTCCGATGGTGTAGACGCGGTGAGCAGACCACGAGAGGTCCAGGGCGTTACGTCCGTCCACGACGACCATCGGGTCGAACCCGGCCCAGTCGATGCCCGCGAACTCATCGTGGTCGGTCACGAGCACTGCCGCGTCGAAGTCGTGGTCGCGGAGCGACTCGAGCGGGAGTTTGGTGGCGTCGAATCCCGTCGCGTCGTCCAGCATCGGGTCGACGGCGAACACGTCCGCCCCGCGTTCGGACAGGTCCGCACAGATGGGTCTGGCTGGCGTCGCCCGCGTCTCCTCGACGCCGGGGCGATAGGTCAACCCGAGCACGAGAACCCGGGCGTCGGCGACCGTCTTTCCCGCTTCGGCCAACAGTTCGGCGACTTTCTCCACGGTGAAGGCGGGCATCGAGTCGTTCACCTCCCGGGCAGTCCGCAGGAGTGGAAAGTCGGCGTCGAACTGCTGGATGAGGAAGTACGGGTAGTAGGGAATACAGTGGCCGCCGACGCCCGGTCCCGGTTCGTGGATGTCACAGAAGGGCTGGGTGTTCGCCGTCTCGATGGCCCCGTTGACGTCGATGCCCGCGTCGTCGGCGACGACGGCGAGTTCGTTCGCCAGCGCGATGTTCACGTCCCTGTAGACGCCTTCGAACACTTTCACCGCCTCCGCGGTGGTCGCGTTCGGCACCGCGATGACCTCGTTGTCAGTGAGTTCGTCGTAGACGAGCTTCGCGACCCGAGTGCTCTCGTCGTCGACGCCACCGACGACCTTCGGGTACGCACCCCGAATGTCCTGCAGAGCACGCCCGCTGGAGGTTCGTTCCGGGCAGACGGCGACACCGAACTCGTCCCGCGAGAGGCCGCTTTCGGCCTCCAGTAGCGGGAGCAGTTCGTCGCGGGTCGTCCCCGGTGGGACCGTACACTCGACCACGACGAGGTCTCCGGGTTCGAGTCCGTCGGCGATGTCGCTCGCGACCGACCGGAGGATGGCGAGGTCGGGGTCGCGGTCGTCGGTGATTGGCGTCGGAACGATGACAACGTGAATCGAAGCGACGCGGGCGGCCTCGCTCGGCGAATCGACCGCTCGAAGCGCGCCGGATTCGACCGTCTCGGCGACGATATCTTCGAGACCAGGTTCGCGCTTGACGTGACACTCGCCCCGGTTGATGGTCGCCACGACGTCCGGGTCGACGTCCGCACCGACGACGTTGCCACACGTCTCTGCGTACACCGCGGCGAGCGGGAGTCCCATCTTGCCGAGTCCGTACACGGCGACCGGAATCTCCCCGGTTCGAAATGCCTCGCGCTGGTCGTCGGCGGGGGCGTCGGTGGCGTAGAGCGTCTGGAGTTCTCGCAGACTCACCCGAGACGCACCTCCGTCTCGCGCAGACCGGAGGCCAACCCGTCAATCTTTCGGGCAATTTCGAGCACGCGGAGACCGTCTTCGCCCGTCACGACGGGCGTACCACCCGACTTTACGGTGCGAACGAACGACCGAATCTCGTTTTTCAGCGGTTCGCCGTTCTCGACGGTTGGGCGTTCGACAATGCTCTCGTGGCGGTAGCGCAGGTCACCGTTGTCCTCGATGTACTCCGGCATCGAATGGCGGTGAATCTCGACGGACTGGTCGGTGTAATCGACGTTCACACGGCAGTCTTCTGCCGTGATGGAGAGCTTACGTACCTTCTCCTGGGTCACTCGACTCGCGGTCAGACCGGCGACGACACCGCCGTCGAACTCGATGCTCGCGCTGGCGTATCGATTGTCCCGCGTGCCGAGCGCCGCGACCGAGGCGATGTCGTCGTCGACGATGGACAACAGCACGTCGAGGTCGTGAATCATCAGGTCCATCACCGCGCTCACGTCCACCGCCCGACCCTTCGGTGGCGGGCCGAGACGCTGGGCGTCGATGGCGATGATGTCCAGTTCGGAAACGATTTCCGAGAGCGTCCGAATCGCCGGATTGAATCGCTCGATGTGGCCGACCTGAACGATTACGTCCGCCTCTTCCGCGCGTGCCAGCAGGTCCCGGCCCTCCTCGATATCGGCCACGAAGGGCTTTTCCACGAGGACGTGCACGCCGCCCTCGATGCACTTTCGCGCCGTCTCGTAATGGTAGGGCGTCGGGACGGCGATGGAGACGACGTCCGCGTCGTCGATGGCCGTCTCGAGACTGACCGCCCGCGTTCCGTGGTCTCGGGCGACCTCGGTGGCTCGCGTTTCGTCTACGTCGTGGATGCCGACGAGCTTTACGTCCGGCAGTTCGCTGTAGACGCGAGCGTGGTGGCGACCCATGCTTCCGACGCCGACGACTGCCGCGGTGATTGGTTCACTCATAGCTGGTGATAGCAGATGCGATAGTTTCCACGTCGTCGCCCGACAGTCCGGGATGCACCGGGAGGGAGAGGACCTCCCTCGCGGCGCGTTCCGCGACCGGAGCGTCGTGGTCGACGTGTTGGTACGCTGGCTGTTCGTGGATAGGAGTCGGATAGTACACGCCAGTCCCGACCCCCCTCTCTTCGAGATGGCTCTGAAGTCCTTCGCGGTCATCCGTCCGCACGGTGTACTGGTGATAGACGTGCCGACTGCCGGCCGGTTCGTACGGTGGCTGCACCGCCGCATCTCGAAGGCTGTCGGTGAGGTAGGCTGCGTTGGCATGTCGCGCCTCGTTGTAACCCGGCAGGCGCGACAACTGCACCCGACCGATGGCCGCCGCCATACTGGTCATCCGGAAGTTGTGCCCGAGACGGACGTGATCGTACGAACTATACCCTCCCTCGGCCGTCTGTCGCCCGTGGTTGACGAAACTCGCCGCGCGCTCGGCGACGTCCTGTCGGTCGGTCGTCACCATCCCCCCTTCTCCGGTGGTCATGTTCTTCGTCGGATAGAACGAAAAGCAGGCGGCGTCGCCGAACGACCCCACGGTTCGGCCGGCGTACTCCGCTCCGTGTGCCTGCGCGGCGTCCTCTATCAGCGCGAGGTCGTAGGTGTCGGCGATGTCCTGGAGGTGATCCATCTCGGCCGGAAGCCCGTAGAGGTGGACCGGGAGGATGGCGTCTGCATCGTGTTCGCGGACCGCCTCCTCCACGGCGTCGGGGTCTACGGTGTACGTCTCCGGGTCGATGTCGGCGAACACCGGTTTCGCCCCGGCGAGCCGAATCGCGTTCGCGCTGGCGACGAAGGAAAACGGCGAGGTGACGACGCGGTCACCGGAGCCGATTCCGAGCGCGGCGAAGGCGGCATGGAGGGCGGTCGTCCCGTTACTCGTGGCGACGCCGAACTCGGTCCCACAGAACGTTGCGAACTCGTCTTCGAACGCTCTGACCTCCGGACCGTCCGCGAGTTGTCCGCCTTCGAGACAGTCGACGACTGCCGTTATCTCCTCGTCGCCCATCTCCGGGTCGGCGATGGGAATCAAATCTCGTTCCCTCCCTGTAGCGTCTCCGGCAGCGGTCGATGCTCGGCCGGTGCCCCGACCGCGAGTACACCGGGCGGAACGTCGTCGGTCACGACGGCACCGGCGGCGACGAACGCACCCTTCCCGACCGTGACACCGGGCAGGAGGGTGGCGTTCGCACCGACGGACACGTCGTCTTCGAGCGTCGGCCCTTCGAGGTCCTGTTCCCGACGAATCGGGTAGGGGTCGTTGGTGAAGGTGGCGGCCGGACCGACGAACACCCGATCACCGATGGTGGTGTTCGTCGGCACATAGACGTTCGTCTGCATACTCACCCGCGAACCGACGGTCGTCTGCCCGTCGATGACCGTGTTCGTTCCGACGACGACGTCGTCGCCGATAGTCGTCTCTTCTCGGACGAGCGCGCCGTGGCCGGTCGTGAAACCGTCGCCGATGGTCACGTCGTCGTAGATAACCGTCCCCGAACGGATGGTCGCGTCGTCACCGATGACCGGTGGCGTCGAGTCGTCTGCGTAGGCGTAGCCCACCGTTGCGTCCGAGTGGACGTTCCGGTTTCGACTCTGTGGCTCGGTCACCGACGACCACCCCTGTGGGGACACGAATTGCAGGGCGTGTCAGTGGATGGTAGTGAGTTCATAGGTTGGGTCGTGAATCGCCCGATTCCGCCGCGAACGCGACGGACAGGCGTTATCCCCTCCATGCCTACCAGTCCTCTTTGTTATACGCTCCTTGGCGGACGGTAGTTCGAGGCTAGCCTTCCACTGTCGCTTGAATCGGAGTAATCAACATTACGAAAGTGAAACGTCGGCGTATCCTCCGGTACACCGATTGTATGGTTGCGTTACCCGGAAACAGTACCGGGGTAACAAAGTGGAGAAGAGGTGATAACCGGTGTATGCGGTGGTGGCATTCGTGACTACAGACTGGTCACGTACACGAATGGGGGTGTACTGGTTCCGATGAGTGGGTGTCGACTTCGTTCTCCATCCGATGGCTAGCTCTGGGCTCTCACAAGATCAGGTGTTCGAGGTTCTGAAGAGCCCTCGCCGACGATACGCGATCTACTATCTCCGGCGCGAGGGAGGAACCGTCGACCTCTCCGATCTGACCGACCAGGTGGCAGCGTGGGAAAACGACACGACACCGGCCGGGTTGACGAGCGAGCAGCGAAAGCGAGTGTACATCTCGCTCTATCAGACGCACATGCCGAAACTCGACGACGCTGGCATCATCGAGTACGAACGAGAGGCGGGGAAGGTACACCTCTCGCGGCGTGCTCGGGAACTCGACTCCTATCTCGGTGACGTATCTCGCCCCGAGATTCCGTGGGACCGCTACTATCTCGCCCTCTCGGCCGGGAGCATCTTACTCGTCGTCGGCGTCTGGTTCGAAATCTACCCGTTCACGCTTCTCTCCGGTCTCATGACCGCGACCATAATTCTGGTCGCGTACGGTATCTCGGCAATCTTTCAGTATCTCTACTACTGGCGACGCACGGTGCGTGGAACGCCGCCGGAACTGCGACGTGTCGAAGGGCAGTAACTACTGCCGGTGTTCGACGTTACAGACCGCGTCGGCGTCCGCGAGGATGAACGCGTCGTCACGAAGCATCTCTTCGTCTTTCGGGAGAAACATCAGGTGACCGGTTCCGTTCTTGCGCGCCCGAATCGTCTCCCACTCGTCAAGTTCGTAGCCGAAGTCACCTTCGAGGTCGGGGTCGGATGGAAGCCGTTCCCAGGTGAAGCGGTTCATCGCGAACCTCCCAGTGAGACCCAGACCTGAGCCGTACCGTCGATTTCGAGGCGGTCGAGTTCGCCGGAGAAACGATACGCGTCCTTACCGCCGATGACTCGTCCTTCGACTCGCGTACCGGAAACGGTGTCGAACGAGTTAATCGAGCCGAGGTCCTCGGCCTTCGTGACCGACCCACTCACGTCGAACGAGTACTTGCTGGCGTCGTCGGCGTCGCTACTGCCATCGATGACGATAGTTTTCGGAAGGCCGAGTTTCCCCGGTGTAACGCGCTCGCCGTTGAGGAAGATGGTCGCGTTTCCGTCGAGGCTAAACTTCGTGAGAGTGCCGGAGAACCGATAGCTGTCGGTGCCGCCTGCGACCGTCCCCGCGACGGACTCGTTTTCTAGCGTGTCCTCGTCGTCTTTCGACGCCCCACGGTCGGTCGATTTCGAGACCTTTCCAGAGACCTCGAACCTGTAGCTCGCTTTCTTCGAGGCGTTCGAACTTGAGATGCTTAGCACGTTCGGGAAGCCCTGCGCTTTCGCTCGCTTCTGCTGGATGCGCTGGGTGCGATTGCCCGACTCATCGCCCGAACGTGGTTTCAAACCGCCGTTCGACCGACTGCCAGAACTGCCCCCGCTCGCGGCCTGCTTCGCGGACATCGGAACACCCTTCGGCGGCGTCAAATCAGCGTCGCTGCCGGTTCGCGTGTTTGTCTTCGTGACCGACCCACCCTTGGTGGTGACGATGGAACCGAGGATGTCGCAGTTGCGGAGGTGGGTCTCACCGTACCACGACCAGATGGCGCGGGTGGTCGTCGAACCGGGCGAGGAACAACCGATACGACACGGCTTGTTTCCGCGAGAATCGACGACCGTGTTCGTGACCTGGCACGGTCGTGCTTTTCCGTTGAGTCGGACGTTCGAGATGGTGTTGCCCTTGAAGTACGACGACTCGACGTGGAGGTTCCCGCCGTACCCTTGCGCTCCCGGTCCAGAGCCGTACAGGCCGTTGTCGATCATCCCCGCGACGTGGACGTTGCGGAAGGTGATGGTGCCACGATGCGGGAGGTTCGCGTTGACCCAGACGCCGCCGCTGTCGGAGCCAGCGACCTGCCCGTCGCCCATGTAGACGTTCTCTACAAGTCCGGAACCGTTCGGGTCGGAGACGCCGGGGTTCAGCAGGTAGTGGTCACCCGGGTGGATGCCTTCGAACCCGACGTTGCGGATCGTCCATCCGGAGCCGCTGGTACGCACGAGCGCCGATGCTCCGTCGGCCGTCATGTCGATGAGAACGTTCTCGAACGTCTCGCCGTCGCCGATGTCGATGGTTTTCGTCTCGCCTGCGGGGACAGTAATCGTTCGGTACTCCGCGCCAGTCGCCGTGCCCGCAGCTGCGAAAGTCGCTGCAGTCGCGCCTGCGAACTTCAGGTACGAACGTCGGTCCAGCAGACCGTCGTCTGGTGAATCGCGTGCCGTTTCGTCGCGTGCCATGGATTCAATGCTGTATTACCGATTTAAGTAGATTCCGATTTTGACTCAATGCAACTCATTCAATTTAAATGTAGTTAGTGGCGAGCGGTCTGCAAGAGAACGGGCTGGCGCTCGATGGAAACGAAACCTTACCGAAAGAGGTGAGGCCGATATCGCTTCGGGCGTGCACGAACGCCGCTGTCGGTGCTAGCGTGCGTATCACACCTGTACCGCATTGTCGCGTGCCATCGCGTATTCAATGCTATCTTGCTTATTAAAGTAGATTCCGATTCGCTCCCCGAAGCGGCATCTCGGATTTAAGTGTGGTGGCCGAACTCGACAGCGGACTCGGACGGTACAGAGAGCGCACGGTCGACGTGGCAACCGAGTCGTGTTAAATACCGGCGTTGCTCGTCCTCGAGACACGTCGGGAAACGCGGGCTTGAAACGCAGGTTGGACGAAATCGGCTCCCGTCTAATTCCGCCAGTACGGATGGTCTACGTCGGTCGAAATGAACGCATAACAAAGCCCGCGGGTAGACACTTCGAGGACAGCATGGACACTCAAATGAAGACGCTCCTCGTCGGAATCGACGCTGGCTGTCGGTCGGTTCTCGACCCACTGTTCGAGGACGGGGCGCTCCCTACCCTCCAGTCCATCTTCGACGAGGGGTCGTCCGGGCCACTGGAGTCACAGATTCCGCCGTGGACGCCCAGTGCGTGGCCCTCGCTGTACACCGGGGTCAACCCCGGCAAACACGGCGTGTTCGGGTTCCTCCACTTCGACGGATACGACTGGGACGTGATAAACGCCAGCCGAATTCACGAACACACGCTCTGGGAACTGCTCGACCAACACGGCTTTTCGAGCGTCGTCGTCAACGCCCCCGTGACACATCCACCGCGAGCGTTCGATGGTGCGATACTGCCGGGGTACACCGCACCCGAGAATCCGACCTGCCATCCCGACGGACTGTTAGACGACGTCCGGAACGAAATCGGTGGATACCGGGTGTACGCACCCCGGAACCTGCCCGAGACTAAGTCAGTCGAGTGGTACCGCCGCCTCGTGCGAATGCGGGGCGAAGCGTTTCGGTACCTTGCAGACCGCTTCGACCCCGACTTCGGGTTCGTCCAGTTTCAGAGCACGGACACGGTGTTTCACGAACATCCCGGCGAGGACGACGTCGTTCGGACGGTGTACGAGGGGGTCGACGAGCAGGTGGGACGAATCGTCGACGAGTGTGACCCCGACACCGTCCTCGTCGCCAGCGACCACGGCATCGGCGAGTACGGCGGCTACGAGTTCCGCGTCAACGACTTCCTGCGCGATGAGGGGTACGTCGAAACCGTCCGGGGTGGTGAGGGGATGCCCTCGTGGTCGACCATCGCGAACGACCAGTTACAGCGAGGCGAGGAGAGTTCGCCTCGCGAGTTCGGGGTAGCGGAGCGCGGATTCGCGCTCGCCGCGCGGGTCGGCATCACCAGCCAACGAATCGGCGGCCTGCTCGAACGCGCCGGATTGGACGAGTTCGTGGCGAAACACGTCCCGGAACAGTTCATCCGCGCCGCCACCGAGCAGGTCGATTTCCAGAACTCCGTGGCCTTCATGCGCGACCGAATCGAGTGCGGTGTCCGCATCAATCTCCAAGGGCGCGACCCGGCGGGCGTCGTCACACCCGAGCGATACGAGGACGTCAGGTCGGAACTTGTCGAGAAACTCCAGGGCGTTCGCACGTCGGACGGTCACCCGGTCTTCGAGACTGTCGCGCCACGCGAGGCGTTCTTCGAAGGCCCTAACAGCGAGAACGCGGTCGATATCGTCACGGTTCCCGCCGACTTCGACCATTTCCTCTCGGCGCAACTGCGCGGAAAACAGTTCGGCGCGCCGCGTGAGCCGTGGAACCACAAGCTGGAGGGAATCTTCGCTGCGGCAGGCAGTGGAATCGACCTCGACGCGGACTGCACGGACGCCCACCTCTTCGACGTGGCACCGACGGTTCTGGCGACGTTCGGCGTCCCCGCGAGCGACCGGATGGACGGGCACACTCTCCCGGTGGTCGAGTCGGCAGGCGAGCAACGCTACCCCGCGTTCGACGCGGGTGAGACGGTCGAAACGGACGACGAGCGCGTGGAAACGCGACTCGCAGACCTCGGATATCTCGAATGAGCATCACGATAGAGAACGACGGCATCAGAGTGGAACGGGCGGACGATCTCGAACGCTGGAACGACTACGTGGAGCGGTCGCCACAGGGTGACGTGTTCCACCGACTGGAGGCGCTGGAAGTCCAGGCCGAACACACTGGTGCGACCTTCCATCCCCTCGTCGGGTACAAGGGGCAGGAACCGGTCGGTCTGTTTCCCGCTTTCACCATCTCGAAAGGCGGCGTCACGACGGCGTTCTCGCCGCCGCCGAACCTGTGGCTGCCGCACCTCGGCCCGGTGTTGTTGAACATGGCGAAGCTGAAACGCCGGAAGGCCGAGCGCAGACACCGCCGGTTCATCGACGGCTGTCTGGACTGGCTGGACCGCGAGGCCAGCCCGAAGTACGTCCACGTCCGGACGGGTGGCCGGTACGAGGACATCCGGCCCTTCGAGTGGAACGACTTCGACGTGCTGCCGCGTCACACCTACGAAGTCGACCTCACGCCCGGCGAAGAGAGCGTGCTGTCGAGTTTCAGCAGCGACGCCCGGAGCAACACCCGAACCGACGAGAGTCGCTACGACATCCGCGTCGGCGGGCCACGGGCCATCCGGCGAATCATTCGACAGGTCGAGGCTCGTCACGACGAACAGGGCGAACCGTACCGCCTCTCGGCCGAGTTCGTCGTCGACCTCTACCGAAACCTGCCAGGGGGTGCGGTTCGTCCCTACGTCTGCGACGTGGACGGCGAGTTCGCGGGGGGAATGGTCGCGCTGGCCGACGACGAACGGATATACCGCTGGCAGGGCGGCGCAAAACACGACCACGACGTTCCGATAAACGACCTCGTAGACTGGGCCATCATGCGCGACGCTATGGACGAAGGCATCCCACGCTACGACCTCGTCGGCGCGAACGAACGCCGACTCTGTGGCTACAAGGCGAAGTTCGACCCCGAACTCGTGCGCTACTACAGTCTGGAGCGTGGAACGCGGATGATGAACCTGCTGACGGACGTGTACAAGCGGTTCAGATAGAGTCGTGCTGTCGATGAGATAGTATCTGTACTGCGGAGAAGATTTTTATCGCTCAGGCCCGCGCGAGACGCATGGACGAATCGCTGGTCGAAGCGGGAATCGTGCTGATGGCTGCGGCGGTCGGCCTGTTCTTCGGCGGTGCCATCGGCGTCTTCGTGGTCGGATTCGTTCTCGTCATCGTCGGACTCGTGTTATCCGACGACAGACACGACACTGACGGGCGACACGACGGCGGAAAGCGAGTCGAAGGAGACGGTGAGCACGAGACGAGTTGTCCCGACTGCGGTGCGAGAAACGACCACGGCCGAACCACCTGTTACTACTGCGGCAGCGGTCTCTCCGAAGTGTGAGTATCGGCCGATTACCGCCGAGTAACGGCAATTTTCCGTGGAATCCCCGGCATCCCGTCGACCAACCAGAGGACGAGCACGGTGAACAACAGGCCGAGTTCGAGCGCGAGATACCCCCTCACGGCGGGGTCACCGAGATACACGAGGTAGTCGCCGAAGTACTCCCGAAACCGCGCCAGAAATCCCATCTTCGACTGGTCGGCCGGGACGCGAACGAGCGGCCACAGGAGGTATCCCGGAGAGGGCTCTTTGCCGACCGCGACCGGGTAGATAACGTCGCCAGCGAGGTGCGAGAGGTAGCCGACGACGAACGCGACACCGACGTCGCTCCGGCGTGCACGGTGTGCGAGCGCGAGCGCGAGCACCGAGAGCGGAAACGCGGAGAGAAGCGAATGCGCCAGCGAGTGGCCGCTCGGCAGAACCGCGAGCGACCACGCGAGCGGCTTGTCGACGAGGTCGGGGAGCTGGGTGGCGACAGCGAGCACGACCACGGCGTCGCTCCGTGGCGACCGACCAGTCCCGACGTGGCGCAACACCGAGTAGAGGAGATACCCGAACGCGAGGTGTTCCCACGGCCACATTATACTGCCACGTCTATCCAGATGTACGCGTGTTCGTCTGCGTTACCTGTCGTCGGGTCGGTCGGGGGGTCGCCCTCGTAGAGTAGAAACACCACTCGCAGGTCCTCTCCGGCCATCGTCGGCCCGATGTCGTACCGCGTTCGCCACGACTCGCCGGCCGCCACGCGATGGCTGAACCGCCCGATTTCTTCCTGTTCGACGATTCGTGCACTCCCTCCCGACCGTTGTTCGACGCGCTGGAGTTCGACGACGACGGTGTACTCGACCGTCTCGTCTTCGTGATTTCCGATGGAAACGTACACCGGTTTCTGCTCGCCCGGGTCGAACGATTCCGGATAGCCTTCCGTGACGAACTCCCCGCCGGACCGCGTGAGCAAGGAGAGCTGTGAGAACTGCTCGCCGTCCTGCGGCGCAGTGACGGCGTACCCCACCGCGGACAGCGCGAATACGACGGACAGCGCGAGCACGACGTTCAGGACGACGTCGGCACTCGATTCGGTGTCGAAGAGAGCCCCGTACAGTTTGGAACCGACACCGCGAAAGGAGACGCCGAAGCGATTTTCAGGGGGGACGCTAGTACGCCGAACCGCCGCGGGAACGGAGAGGACGAGCGTGACCGAAAAGATGGCGACGACGACGGAGAAGGGTTCGAACGGAACGCTGGCGAGCGAGAACGCGATGCCGATGATGGGAACGAGCGCAAGACTGACGCCGAACGACAGCCCAGCGCGTTCGCCCGGTGTGATTCCTCCCCGCTGGAACCGCGTCGGACTCGACCAGCCAGAAGGCCGTGACGGGCCAGACTGCGGAAACAGGAGCGAAACGAGGCCGTATCCGGGGGCGAACAGGACGAACGGAAGTCCCAGTGCGACCGCCAGCCAGGTTCCGCGCACCATCGGCCGGGAGACCACGACCGAGACGACCGCGGCCCCGACGACGAGTCCCACGAGGTCGGCGGGAAGTTCGAACACTGGCCGCGTCATCCGCCGCCACAACGACTCCGTCGTTTCGTGACTCATACGAACCCCGCCGTCGCCGAGTGGTGGTCGGCCGCTATGTGTTCTCCGAGAGACATCGAAATCAGTCCGTGAACGACGTAGTCTGGAGTGGTACTTTGTTATCCTGCGCGTACCGCTCCCCCCGCCGTGAACTCGGCGCGTATACGGTCGTTGACCCGACCAGAACCCGCCGGTCGCGGAGACAACGCGCGACTACTCCTCCGGAAGGCGCGACATAACAAAGAGGGTTTGCACCCCAGAATGGGGCGTGCCCTGACGAGGGTCGAGTCGAACGACGGTGATTAACTCTGAACTGGACACGCGCAATCAACGACGGAGAAGCACAGGTACCCGACGACGTCATGTTCGCCGTCGACGAAGACGAAAACGGTGGAAAGCTGGCCGTCATCGCAGACGTGACACGAGACGGGGCGTGGATTTCGATGCCGCTCTCGGCTGCCCGGACACTCTCACAACACCGCTGAAATCGGAACGACTTTTCCGTCGGTTTCTCCGGCGCTTTCGGCGAACCTCGTACCGACGGCTCTAGCACCGCTGGCCGGACTGCTCACCGTTCGTTTCACTTCGTCGGCATCCCGATTTCGCCCCACCAAAACTCCCCGGTCTGATGGGCATCGTCGGTCGCTCTCTTTCTCGACCACTCGAAAGAGAGACGAAAAAAGTCGGCGTTAGTAGCTTCGAATCTTCGGCTCGTACTCTTTTTCCTCGCCTTCGAGTATGACGGGCTTGAACCAGAGTTCCGGCGTGCCGTCGTTCCACGAGAGCAGGGTGTGTTTGAGCCACTGCTCGTCTCTCCGCTCCTGGTGGGCCTCGCGCCAGTGGGCGCCACGGAACTCGTCGCGGGCAAGCGCACCGAGCGTGATGGCTTCTGCGAGGTCGATGAGGTTCTCCATCTCGATGGTGTGGATGAGGTCTGTGTTGTACGTCCGCGAGGGGTCGTTGACGTACACGTCCTGATACTCTTCGCGCACCTCGCGGATGTCACGAAGCGCCTGTTCGAGGCCCTCTTCGTTCCGGAAGACGTTGACGTTCTGCGTCATCGACTTCTGGAGCTTTTCGCGCAGTTCGGCCTGCTGGATTCCCTCGTCCTTTTCGAGGAGTCGCTCGACGCGGGCACGTTCCGCTTCTAGCGCCGATTCGACGGTCTGGGTCGGGTCGGCGAGCGTGGCACCGCTTCCGTCGGCCACGGCGTCTTCGTCCGTCGCTTCGACGGCACCGGGTTCGACGGGGGTCTGGAGTTCGCCGACTTCCGTGTCCTCGGTCTTACCGGTTGATATCTCGGCCGTACCGAGGTCCGTCCCCGCGGCGTGCCGCCCCGCGCGCGCGCCGAAGACGATGAGTTCCGGGAGGGCGTTGCCGCCGAGGCGGTTCGCGCCGTGGACCGAGACGCAGGCACACTCGCCTGCGGCGTACAGTCCGGCGATGCAGGTTTCGCCGTTCTCGTCCGTCTCGACGCCACCCATCGCGTAGTGCTGGCCGGGCTTGACCGGCATGGGTTCTTCGAGCGCGTTGACGCCCTCGAAGTCCTCTGCCAGGTGGAGGATGTTCTCGAGGCGGTCGATGATACGCTCTTCGCCAAGGTGACGCATGTCGAGGTGGACGTACTCGTCGTTGATTCCCCGACCCTCGTTCACCTCGGTCAGTTCGGCGCGGGAGACCACGTCGCGGGAGGCGAGTTCGCCGACGTTGTTGGCGTACCCCTCTTCGAACATGAACCGCTCGCCGTCCTCGTTGTAGAGGATACCACCTTCACCACGCACGCCCTCGGAGATGAGAACCCCGGTCGAGGGAAGCGTCGTGGGGTGGAACTGGATGAACTCCATGTCCTCCAGCGGTACACCGGCGCGGTAGGCCATCGCGGCCCCGTCGCCCGTGTTCGCCACCGCGTTCGTCGTGTGGTCGTACACCTGTCCGAGACCACCGGTCGTCAGAATGACGCCGTCTCGGGCGACGAATCCCTCGACGTTGCCAGACCGGATGTCGTAGGCGATGACGCCGTGGCACTCGCGTTCCTCGGGGTCGTCTTCGTTCGTGACGGCGAGTCGGCTGACGTACCACTCGTCGTACACCTGGATACCGCGTTTGACCACCTGCTCGTACATCGTGTGGAGCAAGTGGTGACCGGTCTCCGCCCCCGCGTAAGTCGTCCGCGGGAACGAGAGACCACCGAACGGTCGCTGGGACACTCTCCCGTCGTCCTCGCGCGAGAACGCCATCCCCCAGTGTTCGAGTTGGACCGTCTCTTTCGGGCTATCCTGACAGAGCGTCTCGATTGCGGGAGCGTCGCCGAGGTAGTCCGAGCCTTTCATCGTGTCGTAGGCGTGAGACTCCCACGAGTCGCCCTCTCGGAGCGCCGCGTTGATGCCGCCTTCTGCCGCGCCGGTGTGGCTTCGCACGGGATGGAGCTTCGTGACGAGGGCGACGTCCGCACCCTCCTCGTGGGCCGCGATGGCCGCACGAAGTCCCGCACCGCCAGCACCGACGACGATTACGTCGTGTTCGTGCATTGTCTGTGAGTTTGGCTTACCAGAACTTGAGGTTGTTCTTCACCGCTTCCCGTTTCAGTTCCTGGATGTGGTCGGTTAGCGGGATGTCTTTCGGACAGACGTTCGTACAGGAAAACTGCGTCTGACAGCGCCAGACGCCGTGTTCCTGGTCGAGAATATCGAATCGGTGTTCGCGCATCGCCTCGCCTTCGCGTTCGTCCATGGCGAAGCGGTAGGCCTTGTTCAACGCCGCCGGGCCGAGATACTGGTTGTCGCCCGCCGCGATGTTACACGAGGACATACACGCGCCACACCAGATACAGCGCGTGGACATCTTGACCTTCTCGCGGTTCTCGCGGGACTGGCGCTGTTCTTCCAGTTCGTCGCTCGGCGTGTCGTCGGTCTGGAAGTACGGTTCGACGGCGTGCATCTGGTCGTAGAAGTGCTCCATGTCCACGACGAGGTCTTTGACGACTTCGGCGTGCGGAAGCGGTTCGATGCGGACCGGTTCGTCCATCTCGGAGAGCTGTGTCTTACAGCCCAGTCGCTGTCGACCGTTGACGAACAACGCGTCACTGCCACAGATAGCCTGCCGACAGGAGTGACGGAACGTCAGCGTCGTGTCGAAGCGGTCGCGTGCGAGCATCAGCGCGTCGAGGACGGTCATCCCCTTCGTGAAGGGGACGTGGAAATCGTCGAACCGGGGTTCACTCTTCCCCTCTACCTCGGGGTCGTAGCGGAACACCTTGAGGTGAACCGTCTCCTCGTCCGCCTCGGCGGATTCTTGCGCCCCGGCGGATTGGCGCTGGCGAGACCGCTTTTCTGCTCGCCTGCGGTCGCCGGGGGTTTCGGTTCGCTCCGACTCGGTCTCGGTCTCGGATTCTTCGGGTAGTTGCGTACTCATTTAGATCATCCCGTTCATGACGAGTGCGACGTAGGTTCCCTGCGCCGCGAGCACCACGCCAGCGACGACGAGTACCCACTTCACGGCGGTCTTCTGTCCGCCGGAGAGTCCCTGATTCACGAGTGCAGCGTAGACGCCGTTCACGCCGTGGAACGTCGCCGTCAGGAGGAATAGCGTCATCGTGAGGAAGTACCCCCATTCGGACATTCGCGCCTGCGTCCCAGCGAACTCGATTTCGGACGCGTGGTTGACGAAGTGGAGCAGGAAGAAGTGGAACGCCAGCACCACGACGAGGAACGCCGCCGTGACACGCTGGAGGAACCACGTGAGACTCCCGCTCTGGAACGACGAGTATCGTTCCGCCATCTAGAACGCCCCCTCCATGAACGTCGGAACGCTCGCCAGCACGATGACAGCGGTCACCACGAGCGAGGCATAGAAGCTCTTGTCCTGCGATTCGAGTCCCACGCCGAGGTCGACGAAGAGGAGCCTGACGCCGTTCAAGATGTGAAAGACAGCGACGGCGAGCAGGCCGACCTCACCGACCCGGACGATGAGAAGACTTTCGAGGCCCTGAATTGTATCGGTGTAGACCGCATTACCCGCGGTGGCGGTGCTCAGAACGGCGATGTGCGTGAACAGGTAGCCGATGAGCACCCACCCGGTGAATTTGTGGAAAATCCAGGCCCACATCCCGGCCGTGAACTCGCGCCAGCGGCCGAAGTCCTCGATGAGGCCTCGGTTGTACGATTGACTCATACCAATCCGATGGTCGGTACCGGGGACAAATAGAAGTTACTACCTGTCCGCGTTCTCATCCGGAGGTCCGGTCGCGATGGGGCCGGGTTCGTTCACGTTCGTTTGAACGTTCCGTCGATAGAAATAGATTATAATTCCTCGGTGAAGGCGTAAATGTTCGAAATATATTGGAAATTAATATTCTCCAATGGAATATATTTCATAGACAGGCCAGTATTTTTACTAAGATAGGGCAATTGTATTTCTACGCATCCGGCGGATTGATGTGGTGTTTTGAAAGAAAGAGCACGACCAGTCTCCGGAAGATTCGGTTCGACGCACAGTTCTCAAGGCGTTCGCAGCGACAGGCGCTATCGGTACCGGTGTCGCCGGCTTCGGCGGCAGCGCCGCTGCCGAGCAGCCCGGCGGGAAACTCCTGAAGAAACTCGACGTCAGTGGTACCCTCTCCGAGACGGCCGAGAAGTCCGTCGGTGAGGCCTTCGAGGGAGGGACGTTCGAGGGGACGCTGACGATTACGGAGTTCGTCGTCGACGAAGCGGCGGCAGAGGGCGAGCAACTCGCTGTGAGCGGCGTTCTTAAGGGAACTGCGTTCGGTGATGGCGGGCAGAAACAGAGCATCAAACAGTCGTTCGAGGGGACTCCACTCGCACTCTCAGAGGGAGGCTCCAGTGGAGCGAGCGTGCAGGCGACGAAGACGTGTTCCATCCTCGACCTGGACCTCGGACCCATTCATCTCGACCTCCTCGGATTGGTCGTCGACCTACAGGAAGTCAACCTCGACATCACGGCCGAGACGGGCGAGAGTAAGTTGCTCGGGAACTTGTTGTGTGCTGTCGCTGGTCTCCTCGACCCCTCCACCGGCGGAAGCCTGTCAGACCTCCTCGACATGCTCGGTGGTCTGCTGGAGGACCTGTTGAACAACCTCCTCGGTTGAGACGCCGGCCTTCCTTTTTTGCGGAACCAACCGCCCGACGGGTGAACAAGACCGTCGCGAACCGTTCGGTCGGCGAGGAGTCGTTATCTGGTAACCCGAACAGAAAACGAAAGGACGAAGCGTTACTGCTCGGCCGGTTCTGGCGTTCCGACATACGCTGGTGGTTGCACGTCACTCTCAGTTTCCGCCCGCGACCGGTCGCGTTTCAGTGCCCGTCGGGTGTCAGCGTTCAGTCCCACGATGTGACAGATGGGGTTGCCGGGGTACACCACCGGGTTCTCGAGGACGCCGACGAGGAGACCGGTGAAGGGTGCTTCGACGGTCTCGCTCTGGGTCTTGAACGGGTTGGTGATGGTACAGATGGGGGTTCCCTCGTAGACGAGCGAGCCACGGTCGTAGTGCATCTCCACCAGTCCACCTGCGTCCGCGCGAAGCCACGTCTTCTCTTTCTCGTCGTCGATGACCGTCCGCCAGCCCGGCCACTTCACCGGACTCTCCGGGTGGAGGTTGTACTCCGCGAAGACGCTCATCACGCCTTCGAGAGCCTGGTCGATGAAGTGACGCTGGAAACGGTGGGCCTCGCCCATCTCGATGGTGATGGTCGACGCGCCGGCTTCACTCGCCTCCCGGCGAAGCGTTCCGGACGGGCCGGTCGAGGAGATGATGACATTCGACCCGAACGCGCGGGCGAGTCTGGCGACGTCCGGGTCGCCCATGTCCGCCCGGACGTGGAGCATGTTCGTCCGGCCGCGCGTCGACGTGTGGAAGTCGATGCCCATGTCACACGGTTCGATGAAGTTCCGGTAGATCTGGGCCGCCATTCGTTTCGCGCTCGTCGAATCCTCCCGGCCGGGGAACGAACGATTCAGGTCGCGGTCGTATATCGGCAGGTAGCGTTGCTGTGCGAGGAATCCGGGGACGTTCAACACGGGAAGACAGACGATGGTTCCGTGGAGGTCGTCGTGGTTCCACTCGTGTGCCACCTCGCGGACGACTTCGATACCGTTGAGTTCGTCGCCGTGGGCCGCAGCAGAGAGGAAGACAGTCGGTCCGGGATGTTCGCCGTTGATGATGGTAACGGGGATGCGCACTGGATCGCCCAGATACGTCTCGCTGATTCCGTATCGTATGTTCTGCGTTTCACCTGGCTCGACGATGCCGCCGTTGTACGTGAACGCGTCCCCCCTTGTCCCAGTCATGCAAACCACTCGGAGGTCACTCTATAAAAACATGCCACTACATATGTCCACGGTCGAAATTAATCAGCACGATTTCATTCACGCGCCAGTCGACTGGAAACGATTTAAGACAGAACAGACGAAACGTGATATACATGGCTGCAGATGGCACACCTGTTCGCGTTGGGGTACTCAGTCTACACAACAGTAAAGAAACGAAGGCGATTTGTAATGCAATCCAGGACCTGGGCCACGAACCGGAGTGGCTTCGTCAGGAGAACACGGCGGTCGACATCCGAGATGGTGAGATCGTACTCGAACCGGACATAGACGTCGTCGCCAACCGTCTCCTCCTCTCGAACACGGAACAACCGTCTGAAGCACTCGGTCTCGCCAATATCTACGACTCTCTCGTTCCCGTTCTCAACCGACCGTGCTCGGTGATGACCGCGATTCACAAGTTCTCGACCGCGTCGAGTCTCTCCGACGCCGGTATTCCCGTTCCCGACGCGTTGCTCGCACTCGACAACAACCGCCTGAACGACGGCCGGTCGCAGTTCGGCGACGAAGCCGTCTACAAGACCGCCATCGGGACCCACGGTGGCGGAACGTGGAAGGTGGGTGCGGACGAGATGGTCAACCCGCGCGTCGGGGAGCGACAGGCGTTCTTGCAGGAACTCATCGAACGTGACGACGAACGCCACAAAGACCTCCGCATCTACGTCGTCGGCGACCAAATCGTGGGCGCGATGAACCGGTACGCACCCGAAAACGACTGGCGAACCAACGTCGCGCTCGGTGGCGACGTCGAGGACATGACCGACACCCTCCCCGACGAAGCGGCCGAAATCGCTCGCAGAGCGACCGACATCATCGGACTCGACTACTCCGGTGTCGACCTCATCCAGGGCCACGACGGCTGGTACGTGCTCGAAGTGAACCCGACGGCCGGCTTCAAGGGGCTGTACCAAGCGACGAACCGGAGCGCCGCCCCGTACATCGCACAGGCCGCCATCGAACGAGCGGGTGGCGAGGTGGACCGCGACCGCGTCAAAGAACTCGCCGCCACGTTGGACGATTCGGTACCGGACTGCAAGCCGACCAGCCAGAGTCCGGATCCATCCGACCCCATCGTCATCGGATACACGGAGAGTGTGCTCGTGAGTGGAACGAGCGGTTCCGAAACGGTGGTCGCCAAATCCGACACGGGGGCGACCCGGTCAAGCATCGACACGAAACTCGCGGCGCAGATCGGTGCCGGACCGATAAAGAGCATGACTCGCGTGAAATCCGGCAGTCGGAAATCGAGTAAGTCACGGCCCGTCGTCGACGTGGTCATCGGCGTCGGCGGTAACCGTCACACCGTCACCGCGAGCATCGAAGACAGGGGTCACATGGACTATCCCGTCCTGCTCGGCCGAGACATCCTCGAGAACTATCAGGTCGACGTCCGGCGACGAGTAGACAGCGACGACGACGAGCGAGAGGAAGAAGAAGAAGAGATGGAAGGATAACAGCTTTTCTCGTTCGGCTTCCTACGAACGTTCGAACGGTGACCACGCCCAACCAGTAGCTATGAACGACGACGCAGAATCCACCCTTCGAGACGACCCCGTGATGGCGACGCTCCTCGACGAGCACGAGCCGTATTCCGAGTCGAATTGGTCGGAGTACGAGCGTCTCTGTATCTCTATCATCAACCAACAGCTCTCGACGGCGAGCGCGCTCGCTGTCAAGAACCGGGTGTTCGACCTGCTCGGTGACGTGACTCCGACGTCCGTGTTGGCCGCAGACGAAGACGAACTCCGAGACGCTGGCCTCTCGCGCACGAAAGTCGAGTACCTGAAGAACGCGGCCCGCGCCTTCCAGCAGCACGATTTCACGAGAGAGGCGTTGGCCGACCACACCAACGAGGAGGTGGTCGAACTGCTGACCGAAATCAAAGGTGTCGGCGACTGGACCGCTCGGATGTTCCTCCTGTTCGTCCTCGAACGAGAGGATATCCTCCCACTCGGTGACCTCGCGGTCCGACGAGGAATCGAGCAGTTGTACGGCGATGGCGAGGAACTGACCCGCGACGAGATGCGCGACATCGCCGAGGCGTGGCGGCCCTACCGCTCGATTGCGACGCGATACATCTGGGCGGAGTACGAGTCGGACTGACTTCGAACCCGTGGATTCGCGAGCAGCCCTCGGAGTTTCGCGGCCTCGAAATCGGTCACATTACGGCGGTCGGTCGACTGCTCTCACGTCCGGCGGACCTAAACGGGCGGGTCGGCCCACCCACCGACTTTCGGCCGACCGTCTCGAACCAAAAACGTTCCATCGGTCGGTTCGGACCGTTCTGACGTGGACTTTCGACCGGGTGTCCGGGACACGGCAGCGTGGTCGAATCGGACGAGGGAAAAGCGGTGCTAGATGGGTTCGAGTGGCACTTATAAGGGGGTCGGTTACGACGTCCGTTCCATCCGGGCAGCGAGATCGAGATAGGGGGCTATCGAACTCACGGACTCGCGCAGACGTATCTCGTCTCCGTCTCGGCCGATGATTCCGACCGCTTCCATCTTCGGCAGGTGCTTGTGTCGAAACTCGGTTTCGAGACGCGCGTGATCTGTCTCACCAGATGCGTCGCTCATCTCGGCGATTCGACGAACGAGTTCGCCGACGGTGACCGTCTCCCCCGATTCTCGGAGAAAGTACAGCGTTTGACGACGACGCCGGTCCGCCAGCAGCTCCATCAACGAATCGAGTTCGTCTGACCCTCTGGTACTCGCTTTTGAATCCGGTGTCTCGGACGAGTCGGGGTTCATCCATTTTACACAGTACAAACACGACAAAAAGACCAATGCCTAATTGATTAGGCACTCGGAGAGAGGGGTCAGAATCCCTTCCCGAGCAGTTCGCGGGCGATGATGTTCTTCTGAATCTCCGTCGTTCCCTCGTAAATCTGAGTGATTTTCGCGTCACGGTAGAACCGTTCGACGTCGAAGTCGTTGACGTACCCCGAGCCCCCGTGAATCTGGACAGCTTCGTCTGCTACTTCGACTGCCACGCGGGAGGCGAACTCCTTCGCCATCGACGCGAGTTGCGTCAACTGGTCGTCAGTGTTGGTCACGCTCCACGCCGACTTATATGTGAGGTTGCGTGCGGCTTCCGTCTGCGTATGCATGTCGGCCAGTTTGTGCTGGATGGCCTGGAAGTCGCTGATGGAGCGACCGAACTGCTCGCGCTCCTGTGCGTACTCCAGGGCCTGCTCGCAGGCACCCTTGGCGATGCCGACACCCTGCGCGGCGACGGCCGTTCGGGTCTCGTCGAAAAACTGCATGAGCTGGAGGAAGCCCATGCCGCGCGTGCCGACGAGGTTCTCCTCGGGGACGCGCACGTCGTCGAAGATGAGTTCGGCGGTGTCGGAGGCGCGGATGCCGAGTTTGCCGGTGATCTTGTCCGCTTCGAAGCCGTCCCGGTCGGATTCGACGATTATCTGGGAGAAACCGGAGTAGCGGTCTTCGGCCTCCGGGTCCGTCTTGGTCATCACGACGAAGAAGTCGCCGACCGACCCGTTCGTAATCCACATCTTGTTCCCGTTGATGACCCACTCGTCGCCGTCCTTCTCGGCGGTGGTCGAGACCGACGAGACGTCAGACCCCGTGTCGGGTTCGCTGATGGCGGTTCCCATGATGGCCTCGCCCTCGGCGACCGGCGTGAGGTAGTTTTCTTTCTGCTCCTCGGTCCCGAACTCGCGGATCGCGTCCCCGCCGAACGCGGTACTCGTCACACAGAGACCGATACCGGGGTCGACGGCGAACAGTTCCTCGACGATGATGGCGACTTCCAGTGGGGAGTAGCCCGCACCGCCGTACTCGATGGGGATGTTCGCACCCGTCAGCCCCATCTCTGCGGCCTTGTCGATTACCTCCCAGGGATACTTCTCTTCCTGGTCGTACTCTTTCGCAATCGGTTGGATTTCGTTCTCCGCGAACCGGCGCACTTCGTCACGGACTGCCTGCTGTTCCTCTGTCAGTTCGAAGTCCATGACAGAGCATTACGGGGCCACCAATAAATCGTTTTGTAACCGGCTATAAACTCGTTGCAAGTTTATTATCCCGAAGAGAGAAACCTTGAAACGCCCTCGTGTTGACCCTTCGTGCATGGAGCTCGAAGACATCAACACCATAGCAGTTCTCGGAGCAGGGAACATGGGTCACGGTATCGCCGAAGTCGCGGCGCTCGCGGGCTACGACGTTCGTCTCCGCGACATCAAAGACGAGTTCGTGCAGAACGGCTACGACCAGATCGAGTGGAGTCTCGGCAAGCTCGCGGAGAAAGACCAGCTCACCGAGGCGGAAGCCGACGCGGCGCTGGACCGCGTCACCCCGCTCGTCGATTTCGAAGAGGCAGTCTCGGACGCCGACTTCGTCATCGAGGCCGTGCCGGAGAAGATGGACATCAAAAAGGACGTGTACGGTGAACTGGAGGAGTACGCGCCCGACCGCGCAATCTTCGCTACCAACACGTCCAGCCTCTCGATTACAGAACTCTCGGAGGTCACCAACCGTCCCGAGAAGTTCTGCGGGATGCACTTTTTCAACCCTCCCGTCCGGATGCAACTCGTCGAAGTCATCACGGGCGCGTACACGAACGAGAGCGTCCTCGACCTCACCGAGCAGTTGGCCGAGGAGATGGGGAAGTCCCCCGTTCGCGTGCGGAAAGACAGCCCCGGTTTCATCGTCAACCGCGTGCTCGTTCCCCTGATGAACGAGGCAGCGTGGCTCGTCTACAACGACGAGGCCACCATCGCCGAGGTCGATTCAACCGCGAAGTTCGACATGGGTCTCCCGATGGGGCTGTTCGAACTCACTGACCAGGTCGGTCTGGATGTCGGCCAGCATGTCCTAGAGTATATGCACGACGTACTCGGTGACGCCTACAAACCCTGCCCGCTCTCTCAGGAGAAGTTGGAAAATGAACACTTCGGAAAGAAGGCTGGAAAGGGCTTCTACGACTACGAGGACGGCGAGGGTGCGACAGTTCCCAGCGACGCCGGTCAGGCGTTCATCGAGACGCGACTGCTCGCCATGATGGCCAACGAGGTGGCGAAGCTCGTCGGTAACGACGTCGCCGACCCCGACGACATCGACGAGGCGATGATGCTCGGTACTGGCTTCCCCGATGGTCCGGCCCGGATGGCCGACGAGGCCGGACTCGACACACTTCTCGAAACGCTCAAGAATCTCCACGAGGAGACCGGTGCGGCCCGCTACGAGCCAGCCGACTACCTCCGAGAGGCGGCCGAGGAGGGCGGCTTCTACGAACAGGACGAGGAAAGTGACCGGTACGACTACGAGACCCTTCGCATCGAAAAACCCGGTGGAATGGTGGGGAAAGTCGTCCTCGACCGCCCACACCGGATGAACACCGTCAACGAACAGAAACTCGACGAGCTCTCTCACGCCGTGGACGAACTGACCGACGACGAGGACGTTCGCGCGCTTCTCATCGTCGGGGAGGGAGACAAAGCGTTCTCGGCCGGTGCCGACGTCCAGAGCATGGCCGCAGGCGGCGGCGACCCCATCGAGGCGATCGAACTCTCAAAGAAGGGTCAGGACACCTTCGGAAAACTCGAAGCCTGCCCGATGCCGGTCGTCTCGGGTATCGACGGCTACTGTCTCGGCGGGGGAATGGAACTCGCAACGTGTGCGGACATGCGCATCGCCAGCGAGCGCTCAGAGTTCGGTCAGCCCGAGCACAACCTCGGTCTCTTGCCCGGTTGGGGCGGGACTCAGCGACTCAAACACATCGTCGGCGAGGGACGTGCGAAAGAGATAATCTTCACCGCGGAACGCTTCGACCCCGAGACGATGGCCGACTACGGCTTCGTCAACGAGGTCGTTCCGAACGACGAGTTCGAAGACCGCGCGCTCGAACTCGCCCGTGACCTCGCTGCCGGACCGCCGATCGCCCACAAGTTGACCAAACGCGCGATGCTCGCAGGACGCGACGACACCGACGCCGGTCTCGAAATCGAAGCACAGGCGTTCGGCCACCTGATGAGCACGGACGACCTGATGGAAGGCATCACGGCGTTCATGGGCAAGCGCGACCCCGAGTTCGAAGGGAAGTAACCGCCCTGACTCTCCCCCATCAGGGATGGCACCGATTGACGCAGAATCCGGGCGCTGTCGCCCGATAACGGAAGGTTTAAACTAGTCCCGGCAAAATGAATTGATGCGCACCAAGTGCGATACGCTCGGTTGGTGTAGTCCGGCCAATCATCTTGGCCTTTCGAGCCGAGGACAGGGGTTCAAATCCCCTACCGAGCACTCCCTTCGGGATGCCTTCTTGTAATTTTCATACGTGGCATAGCATGGAGACAAACCTATGCCATACGCCGATACGATTCAAAGGAACACCGACACCGTCGCCGTACAGCGATTAACAATTGTCAAAGCCGAATCAGTAAATCGGGGGTGTCAGTAATGGATTTTGACGGTATCCCTGTCGTCACACAGAAGGCCGAGAGCCAACTCAACCAAAAGCAATTGCTGGATTACCGAGAACACCGTCAAGACTTTCTTGGGTGGCTGCTGGCAGTTGGGAAGCACCCAGAGACGGCTACAGGCTACAGTCGTGCCACTGTCCGAAGGACGGCGTACCGGACTGACCAATTCAATCGATGGGTTTGGAGTGACGAAAACCGGTATACGATGAGCCTCGGACACGCGCACGCGGATAACTACATGAAAAAACTGGCCTATGGAGAGCAAAGTAACTCCCATAAGTCCAACACACAGAAATCCATCAAGCGGTACTTCAAATGGCAGCAGCAGGAACGTGGCGGGAAAGAGTGGAAACCAACACATTCATTCTCAAGAGCGAGTGCAACCAATCCACGGGACTATCTCACTGTCGATGAGCGGAAACAAATTCGGGAAGCAGCATTGGAGTACGGTTCAATCCCTGCCTATGGGAACCTCTCGCCCGAGGACCGGAACCGGTGGAAAGGCCATTTAGCTCAGCGATTCGGGAAGCCGAAATCGGAGGTGACACCCGACGACTGGAACCAAGCAAATGGCTGGAAATATACGTCAATGACTTGGGTGAGTTTGGATGCAGGGTTACGCCCTATAGAAGTAGAGCGGGCGACGACCAAGTGGGTTGATATCGAGAATCGGGTGCTTCGTATCCCGAAAGAAGAATCGAGCAAGAATACAGAGAATTGGATTGTCGGTATCACTGACCGGACTGCCGAAGCTCTTGAACACTGGCTTGAGGAACGGGAAGTTTACGAGCGATACCAAGGGACAGACTCACTCTGGTTAACCCGAGAGGGAAACCCCTATCAGACAACTTCACTCCGGAATCTTCTCAAGCGCCTCTGTGACCTTGCCGGGATACCGACCGAAAGCCGTCAAATGTCTTGGTACGCGATTCGACACTCTGTTGGTACCTACATGACCAGAGAAGAGGACTTAGCTGCTGCACAGGCTCAGCTTCGCCACAAGAGTGAACAGACGACAATGAAGTATGACCAGACGCCTGTAGAAGACCGAAAAGACGCACTCAATCGGATGGGATAGTTGACATAGAAAAGGCTCGAAGACGGCTTTCCAAATTATATCTTCAATCTTAGACACGAGTAGATGTCCGTCCTCGGTTAGTCCCCATGCGATTCGGAAAGGGTCAATCACTCACCATCGGAACAATGGTTGGCCAGCAAAGGCAGTTAGTGACCGAGCAAACGTGAGTCAGGAGGTCTTGGATAAGCACTATGACAAGGGGACGCCGAGCCAGAAGCGGAAACGACGAAAAGAATTCCTGAAGAAATTATGACAAAGTAGCAGATAGCACCTATTAAATTACATCTTAAATTTTATTAATTATAAGAGTCAAATTTAATGTTTAAACAATCAGATGATTATAATTTATTATTGTTATTGTATAGGGGAGTGTATGGAAGATATGGTACGATTTATCTAGCTCTATGAGTATTGATAATATTATGGCCAACAACGATACCGAAGAAGAGACTGCTCCTGAATACATTCCTGGGTTTGTCTACCTTGATATGGACCAAGTAAAATCCATTTCAGCGCGGATGGGAGGCGGTTACATAAAGGAACAGATTGAAGGACATGAAGAGTTGGAACAAGAGTCGGAAAGTCTCCGAGCAAGAGTGATGGCTTCGATTTTCAATATTGGTACAGATGTCGAAGGTCAAGTAACGAGTACCGAAGCAGACACATCTCGGTCTGAATCTGTGAAAGGACTCCACCACTACCATTTTACTCTACTTGAATCGGAACTGGAAGAAGCCGAAGGAGACTGGTTTCATGATTTAGCTTCTGTCCTGGGCGAATCTGAGATGTCTAACGACTCTGCAAGAGAGCGAATGTATACTAGCGTATTTCGAGACCGTATCTCAGAGGGCGACATCATTCGAGTAGAAGGAGATATGGTGCTGTCTGACGTGTCTACCAGTTTGGATATGTTCGATGGGTTTATATCATTAATGGGTAATATGGGCGAGCATGACTATTTGGGAGTCGAATCGTTTGGTATGGGTAACACGTTCGACGATGATTCAGAATTCGCAGAGATGGACTGGGAAACCCGTGAGAAGACATTTAGACTGATGCTTGACCTTATCTCGGGTATTCTGCCAGAAGAGTACGAAAATATGATTATTGCAGAGTTATTTCCTGTTGAAGGAATATCTGAACATAGCATTTGGTCAATACTACAGAGCGACAAACTCGAAGGTAATCCGATTGAGCTCATGGCGAAGTATGAAAAACGAGATATTCCAAACTGTACATTCATCGCTCGGATTGATACTATTACAGATGACCCTACCAACTTTGATGATATGGATGAACTTGGTTCCGACCAAATTGGGATGCTACATCATCTCGTGGATGACTTTGCTTCAGAAATGGGCCTAAAGGTCTCTTATCCATCTATTTCTGTTACACCTATTGCTATCTATCGATGAGCAAACAAAGCAAACATTAGAGGGTTACTTATCAATTCGGTCGGGATTACACTCATTATTCACTAACCTCTGAAAGTGCTTAGACGGCAACCAGTGTTATCCCCAAAACAGGCACGAAGGCGATTGGCGAACGCAACCCTCCAATTATAGCCGAAATTCCGGAATTTTCTCGCGCCGGGCTACCATCTACACGACCCCTCCCCCCTTCTCCCAATGTTCTAACTGTAGCACTTGTGCCAGACCGCTTGTATCCACGCTACCGTTCCAGATGGATATAGACCGCTGCTCGTGCCCCGACCTTTTTCTTATGTAACTCTCCCTGTTCTACGAGGGTTTCGAGTTTATTGTAGGCCGAAGGCCGAGAGCAGTCCAATTCGTCGGCTACCTCAGTAGCTGTCAAGACCGGAATCTCGACGTCCTCAAAGACAGAAAGCACGCTCTCAAGAGTTACCTGCTCAGTGTACTGCCCGCTTTCGTCGCGCTCTTTTTTCATACGACAAATGCGAAGGCCGTCGATATAACTCCTTTGACTACGTGGTTAGAGAACAAGATTTAATACCAATAACTACGTGGTTACTGGTAGAGGGTCGCCGTTCCTCGGGGCGTCAATCCATGAAACGCCCGAGTGCTGGAACACTCGGACTGTGGCCTTCTGTGGAGCCAGAAAGCCATGTCAGACCAGACTGCAACATCGGAAAAGAGTATCGTTGACCAACTGTCGTTTGGAGCGAAGACTGTTAAGCGTGTAACGTGGGAAGCATGGGAATTCACCATTGTTGGCCCATATCTGGTGGAAGTGACCAACGCCAGTTACGGTTTCGAGAAGGACGACCATGCCTACGCAGTTGGCGTTGAGAAACGTAACGGGCTCATTGTCCCGTCTGAGTGCGAATGCCCGGCAGACCTTCATCAGGACGACGACTGTAAACACAAGGTTGCACTCGCAGCTATTGGTGGGAAGACTGTCCTCGATGCGGCTGTGAATTACTCCACTCGAGAACGAAATTCTCTAACCAAATCAATCACAGTGAGAGACAAGCTCCGGACAGACGGAGGTAAGTCAACAAGAGAAAAGCAATGTCCAAACGGAGATTCAATGTGTCCGGGTCCTAATCCAGATGATGACGAACTCCCATGTTTCGATTGCTACATGATGGGTGTGTAGTACGAAAAACGCTAATCAACGAATTGGAGCTGTCCCGGATTAATTCTTTATCCCAACTGTGAATTCAGAGTAACGGTACTCCAATAGGAGTTTTCCTCAAGAATGGCTCGAAGCGAAACTCTCGATAAATTTCATCGTTTAGTTGGAGAAATCTTTATAATTGTCAAATACTATAAAATAGCTTTAAATATCTGCTTCGCGTCATATCTGATGTAGAGAGTTTAAATCCTGTAGCGGTTGGTTTTTCATGATGACGTAGTATCAGTTACTGCCGAGTGCTAATTACGCCATTTACTCGCGATAGTAACCGGTGTTCCCTACTATTTGAACTCTCTTACCCATACAAACACTCCAGAGACACTTCTCTGGCAAAACCGATTGACAACCTATGTCAACAACACAAAAAGCACAGATAGATTGTATCGACATCATCGGCCAATGTGGCGAAGACCCGACCCGAGAGCCGCATGAGAAAGAAACTTCACTCCATGTGGAGGGGGACGGCACCCACTTTTCAGTCACGTCGTTCAAAAGGGTGGTCTTTGAAAAGCTACTTCAGCGGCCTGAGTTCGAAGTTAAGCACCTCATCGTTCAGGACCCTGATGGTCAAGAGCGTACCATAGACTCACTCGATGAGGTCAAAAACTCTTCATTGACCATCATCGGTGTAGTGGGTCTACTTCCGGTTGGTTCCGTGAATATTGGAACGTCTCGGAGTAGTGACAGCCATGCAGACATTGTGAAATAGGGATTCTACAAGGAAGGCTATCCGACCGGAGTGACAACTATGTCTCTCCTCACTTAGGTACCTTCCCAGTACTTCCTATCACAGTACCCCCCACACACGAACCACCTATGTTATGGTGCGAGAAACGCATGATGGCGGCGAGTTACACTGAATGAATAATATATGAGTATATAAATGAGTTTGGGAGTCACCATATTCCCAGATTCTCCGAACAAGCAGCACTGCCTCGGCGAGAAAACGCTTCCCACCTGAACTATCCCTTAGATGATAAAACAATGAGCAAAACAGCCAGTCACGACTCTGCGAACAGCACCAGCACCAACACCACGACCGTCCCCGATTGGGACAAACTCCCTTGCGTTCAGTACGGCTTCCCCGACGGGAAGGGACCAGCACGCGCTCCGAAACTCCGTACTATATTCGACCCCATTCCTGACGGAGCTACGACCGCCAGTCCTATGTACATCTTGACCCGCGACCAGTTTGAACGCCAACAGCGGCTTGAGAGCGGCTATGAAGTCCAGGGTGAATATAATTCGATTGCCACCGAACTACAAGACGAGTGTGAGGCCGACGACCGCGTACTTTATCCCGTCCATATCGAAAGCGACGTGTACCACAAAGAAGACCCAGCAACTCTCATTGAGTGGTTCCGTGAGTTCGTTGAAGACTACCTTGACGTACCATTCCACACTTGTACGTTGTACTTCTCGGGTAATCGTTCGATTCACGTCCACGTCCCGCGTTTCGTCTCGGGTGAAGACCAGCGGGAACAACTCAAAGAACAGGCCGAGACATTCTGCGAGGAGACTGGAGCCGAGTTAGACTGTGGCCTCTACTATCGGTAGTTCCCATCGTTCCTGATTACTGACTCGGTTTCTGGGGCGAGACGAGAGTAGCTGGCGCGGATGAGCGAATGATTCAACCAAAGACGGCGGTCTCACTCCAGTGAGAGCGCCG
>NZ_JBPEHH010000041.1:0-40468 GCF_054177595.1 Haladaptatus ordinarius
CAAGGTGAAGAACGCGTCGATAGCGAAAGCGATCGGGACGAATCTCAAACGGGCCTCACGATTCCTTGAATCGGAGGCCCAGCGGAAGCAATCGGCGGAATAAACAGGCAGAGAATCGGTTTTTGTCGATGTAGCGGATGGAGAGCGAAGCATTTGGCCTGCGTATGAAACCACTGTTGGAGATGAGCTAGACATCTTGTTCGGGGTGTTCCCGGCGGAACACCCCTTTCTCCTGCGCCCTCAGAGGATGTAATCACCAGTCACAGCACGAGGACAAGGTGGAGTACACCGAGTAGAGACGCGCCGAAAATCCAGACCCTCGAGAACCAGCTATCGAACGCAATCAGCGAGTGGTTCCGGAGACCGAAGTGCAAGACCCCGTGGACGATTGCAAACGAATCGATGACCAGCCGAAACGCTGACGACTCCAGGTATACCAGTACGACGACGAACAACGGCGCGTGCAAAGTGGTGAATATCCGATACGCGGTTTCGTCACGGACCGTCACCGGTGCGAAAAAGAACCGCCACTCGCGCTGGCGTATCGCATCGAGCTCGTGTACCAACAGGAACGAGACCACACCCAGGAACAGGATCTCCGGCGTCGTTACCATGGCATGGTCTTCCGATACCGGATACGAAATGATTTTGGAGACTACCGACAGCGGTTCCCATTTCCGCTTTCGCGCGTCGTGTTCGCACGACCGGTGTAAACCTGTCCCCGGCTGGGAATTTCGACATAGCCACCCTTCAACCGTTATTATCGACCGGTGCGTCGTTCACGGGTATGACGACTGTTTCGGACCGCTGGGGCGGTGAAGGCGACACTCACACGGTCCGGCGCGGGAGCGTCGTCGCCGGCGTCGGGATACTCCTGTTTACTGCGCTGGCCCTGTACGGAGACTTCGTCGTATTGGGTGGAATCGTGACTCCCGGTGATGCCAGCCAGACGGCCGACGCAGTCACGAACGCAGAGGGGACGTTCCACATCGGCGTCTTGAGTCTGTTCCTGGTGGCTATCCTCGACGTGTTCGTCGCGTGGGGGCTCTATCTGGTCTTCTCGCCGGAGAGCCGACGCCTCTCGCAGTTGGCGGCGTGGTTTCGAATCGTCTACGCCGGCATCTTCGTGGTCGCCATCAGTAATCTCCTCAGTGTCGTCCGCCTGCTGAATCGCCCCGAGTACCTGACCGTGTACAGTGACCAGCAACTCCAGGCCCTGGCGCTCCAGCGGTACGAGACGTTCAACGACGTCTGGAGCGCCGGGCTCCTGGTGTTCGGCGTCCACCTGGTCGTGCTCGGGTACCTGGCGTATCGTGCTGACTACGTCCCGACTGTCCTGGGCGCGCTGCTCGTCATCGCGGGGCTCGGCTACGCATTCGATTCGGTCGTGGACGCGCTGGCCCTCGGCCTCCCCTTCCAGGTCTCGTTGATTACCTTCGTCGGCGAGATCGCGTTGCTCGGCTGGTTGCTGCTCCGCGGTCGTCGCATCGAACTTGACGCAGAGGAGACCGCGGCGGCGGGGTGATCGCCCGGGAACGGCGGACACAAGTTCATTTTCATCTTCTACTCCGGGATCATTCCAGTGAAGTATCGAGGATGTCATCTCCTGGTCGATTCGCGCCCTCTCTTCAGCACGAGCAGCGAAACCCCCCACCGTCTGATAATTTCGACGGAGCCGACTACTCTGCCATTCGGCAAGCCTAAACACTTCCAGTCCGAACCGTCGGTCATGAGCGTCGACGCAAAACCGGAGACGAGCGACGAGCAGGCCGTCCCCGAACGATTGGCGACCGAACTCGGCGAGGCGATAGCGGAGATGGCCGAATACCAGCAGTTCGAGGAGGCGAAATCGGCGGTCGAGAGCGACGAGACCGCACAGGAGAAGGTTCGGGAGTTCGAGCAACTCAGACAGGAGTTCATGCTCGCACGACAGACCGGCGAGGCCACCCAGGAAGACGTGGCGAAAGTACAGGACGCCCAGCAGGAACTCCACTCGCTCCCCGTCATGGAAGAGTACCTCGAAGCGCAGGACGCGCTTTCGGCCCGACTCGAAGACCTCAATCGCGCCGTCTCCGACCCCCTGGCCGTGGACTTCGGCCAGCAGGCGGGCGGTTGCTGTCAGGACGAGTAGTCCGACCTCACTCTCGAAATCCGCTTTCGAAACGCGACGACCCCGACGAGCGTTCGGTCAGCCACCCGATTCCACCCAAGCAGTGAAGGGGCTCGCAGTCGTGCGTGGTCTATGGTCGATACGGGCTGTGTCGCGGTGGTTCACTTCGTCGGCCGTCTCGAAGACGGGTCGACGTTCGACACGACGGACGTGGACGTGGCGCTCGACGAGGGCATCTATCACGACCACCGCGATTACAAGCCACTGGAGTTCAGGGTGGGGGAGGACAAGGTCATCCCCGGACTCGACGAGGCGGTACAGGAGATGGACGTCGGCGAGACGCGTACCGTCGAGGTCGAACCGAAACGAGCGTTCGGCGAGCATCGAGACGAGCAGGTGGTTGAACTTCCCCGCGACGAACTGGAGGCACGGAGCGACGTGACCGCCGAGGAAGGCGAACTCGTGCAGAGCGAGACGGGCGAGACGGGATGGATAGTCGACGTCGCCGACGAGACGGTGACGGTCGATTTCAACCACGAACTCGCCGGCGAGCAGATAGAACTCGAGATTCGCGTGCTGGAAGCTCACGGCGGTGGTGGCGACAGCGGAGCGGACAGAAAGGAAGCGAGCGACGATTAGGAACCGCTAGTTGCTACCGTCGGTCGTGGTCGTCCCGCTGGTCGTTTCGGTCGTCCCGCTCGTCGTTTCGGTCGTCGTGGTGGTCGTCCCGCTGGTCGTTTCGGTCGTCGTCCCGCCCTGGCCGCCGCCGCCGTCACCCTGCTGGACGGTGACGGTCACCCCCAGCGGTTCGTAGGCCGTCGCGCCGTACCCGTCGACGTTCCACGGATACTTGTCGTCGGTGATGGCCTGGAGCCCTTCTTCGGGGTTCGAGATGGTCGCCGGTTGCGTGCGGTCCTGCTCGTCCGTCGCCCGCGAGTAGACGGTGTACTCGCCCGGACTCGGATTCTGCCAGACGTAACGGAACTGCCGCCACGAGAACGGCCCCATCGCCGGGCCGAAGAACTCGGCGTCGTTCCACGACTCGCCGCCATCGGTCGACACCTCGACGGACTCCACGCGGTCGTCGCCCGCCCAGGCGACGCCGACGACCTCTATCTGGTTCCCGGCGCCCGGTGAGACGGTCGCGCCCTCGCCCGGATAACCGATGATGGATTTCACCATCTGGTCGTACAGGTATGGTTGTCCGATCTCCTCGACGTCCATCTGGTCTTGTGTGTCGAAGGTGTCGATGGTTCTGTTCTGTTGGAGGTCTTCGTCCTCCGGAATGATGCGGTAGGAGTACTGTTGCCAGTGGGTGTACAGTTGCTGGTCGCCTTCCTCCCACTCGTCGCCGAACACCATCATCTCCATGACGTGCATCCGGTCGACCCACTTCACGTTGTTGTTGCCGAACCAGCCCGGAACGAGCAGTCTCACCGGGAAGCCGTGGTCGTCGTTCATCGGCCGCCCGTTCATCTCGTAGGCCAACAGGCAGTCTTCCATCACCTTCTGCATCGGAATCGACCGCGTGAAGATGTCCTCACCTTCTGGTGCCTCGCCGCCCATGACCGACAGCCACATCCCATCATCCGTGTTCGCACCGTACCGCTCCAGAATCTCGCTGATGGGCGTCCCCGTCCAGACGGTGTTGCCGACGGCACCGAACGTCCACTGGTTGCCCCCGACCTGCGGGTCGAAGTACGACCGTCCGTTGCCCGAACACTGCATCGTGTGCGTGACCGTCTGCGTCGAGTAGTCGTTGCGTATCTCGTCCATCGACAATTCGACTTCTTCGCCCACCATCCCCGTCAACGAAATCGTCCACTCGCTCTCGTCGATGGTCGGCGTCGGATAGTGGTTGCGGATGTAGTGCTCTTCGCGCGGCGTGACGAAACTCTCGTAGGTGCTGCGACTCGCGGCCTCGGCGTTCTCCGGTTCCGGCGAGAGGATTCGCAAGCCCGGATACTGCTCTTCGAGCGGTGGTTCCCCCTGGCCTCCTTGCTGGGTCGTGGTGGTCGTCTGCTGTGCCCCGGCGTCACCCGAGACCACGCCCACGCCCGCCAGCGTCCCGGCGGCCATCAGGTACCGGCGTCGGCTCAGATAACGGTTCCTCGCAGTGTCTTGTCGTTCCCCATCCCCCGACATACTCGGAGAGAATCGATACGAATTGGCATAAAACTCCGCCTCACGTCGAAACATCGACGTTCTTAATAGAATGATGACGAAAAGGGAACTATTCCGTCACGGTGACGGTACCGACCATCCCCTGGTCGGCGTGCGGTTCGCACACGTACACGTACTCGCCGGGAACCGTGAACGTGTGTTCGTAGGTCGTCCCGACCTCGTTGATGGAGTAGTGGGCGTCGCCTTCGTAGGAACCGAAGGGTTCTGCGTTCTCCGGGATGCTGATTTTCTCGGACGCGCCCGGCTTCGCGGTCACGTTGTGGCCCGCACTCTCGAACGTCCAGCGAACCGTCCCGCCGACGGGTATCTCTACCTCCTCCGGGTCGAACCGTAACCGACCCTGCGGCCCGACGGCCACGTCGACCGTCTCGCCGGACGTTCCGCCGGTCGTCTCTTCTGTCGTCGTCTCGGTGGTCGTCTCCTCTGTCGTCTCTCCAGTCGGTTCCTCCGTCGTCGCGTCGGTCGTCTCGGTGAACGGCCGTTCGGTCGTCTCCTCGTCGACCGGTGCCTCGGGAGCTCCCGGACATCCGGCCAGCGACGTGACTCCTGCGACGCTCGCGTAGGTCAGAAACGTTCGTCTGTGCATTTCCCCACCCGAAAACCTGTTCAGCGTACGGAAGAATAAGAACTCCGACGCGGTTCACGTCGATGGTACGTGAAGAAATCCGGAGTCGATACGGCGTCAACTCGGTGCCACGTCGTCGACCAGTCCCGACGGAGCCGGTTCGGTAACACGGGTCAGTTCAGCCGCCAGAGTTCGTAGTTCAGCAGCGTCGCGAAACTCACCCAGAGGAGGTACGGAACGAGCAGGACGGCGGCCCGGCGGTCGACGCGGGCGAACGCGAAGAGCGTCGCCACGATAGCGACCAGCAGGGCGAAAATGACGACGAGCCCACCTGCGGGCCAGCGCATCCCGAAGAAGACGAGCGTCCACGCCGCGTTGAGCGCGAGTTGCACCGCGAAGACGGCGAGCGCGAACCGGTTTCCACGCCGCCAGACGAGAAAAAGCGCGATACCCATCAACAGGTAGAGCGTCGTCCAGACCGGTCCGAACAGCCACCCTGGTGGCGTGAACGCTGGTTTCGAGAGCGTGGGATACCACGTCGCCACGTCGTTCGCGGTGAGGATGGACGGGACGATACCTGCAAGTTCGCAGACGGCGACACTCGCGAGGAGGGCGGGGAGATCTTCGCGCGAGAACGACGGTCGCTTTACTGTCTCCATAGGTGACCTATGGCCCGAAAAAGCGTCGTCTTTTCGGTGGATTCGCCGTCCGCGTCTCCGGGTCGCTCGGCGGTCGACTCCTCCGAGAATCGGCGGTCGATTACTCCGTGTCGTCTACCTGCACCGTCTCCTCGACGATGAGCGTCGGCCCCGCGTCTACGTCGATGAACTCGGCGGCGTCGGCCATCACGCGCTCGCCCTGTTCCGAGTCGAAGGCGGCTTTCATGTCGGCCGTCGAGTCGAAGTACAGTTCGAGGACGCCGTCGTAGCCCGCTTTCTCGGGGTCTTTCGAGACCGAGGTGACGTACTTGCGCAGGCCGGGGAGGTCTTTGGCGAGTTCCGAGTGTTCGTTCAGCCAGTAGTCTTCGAACTCTTGGTGGCTCGTCCCGTCTTTGCGTACCAGCAGATCGACCATCTTCATCATGGCACCTGAATCCGCGTTCGCTGCCATCTTTGTTGTATCGACTGGCGACCAGCGCGTTTTCCGTGAGAATCGTGGCTCGCTGCTCCGACGGGGTGTGGCGTTCGAACGACGGTTCGTCGGTCGTCAGTTCTGCCTGAACTCCCCCGTGAATCGCGTTCGCCCGAGTCGGATACCACCGATCGCGTCGAAGAGGGCGTCCCTGGTTGCTCCCGCCCCGAGACTCGGACTCCGTTCGAGCAGGTACAGCGTGAACCGATAGGTGTGCGGGCCATCGCCCGTCGGCGGGCACGGGCCGGTGTAGCCAAGATTCCCCGCGTCGTTTTGCCCCTGTCTCGCCCCGCCGAGTTCCTCGATGACCTCCATCTGTGGCACGTCCGGCGGAATCTCCGTCGTGTCCGCAGGCACGTCCCACAGGAGCCAGTGCGTGAAGGTTCCCCCCGGAGCGTCGGGGTCGTCGACGACGACGGCGAGCGATGCTACCTCGTCGGCTACGGCCTCGATTTCGAGGAGCGGCGAGACGTTTCGCCCCTCGCAGGTGAACCGTGACGGAATCCGCGCCCCGTCCTCGAACGCGGGCGTGCCGAAAGCAGCCGCGGTCTCTCTCGTGGTCGTTTCTGTCTGTATCTCTTTCCCCTGGAACGTCGCACACCCCGACACCCCGACGCTACCCCCACCTATCACCCGGAGGAACGTTCGTCTCCCGAGCATCCCGTGACGGTTCGACGTGCGCAGTAAAATGCCCTGTTGCCGTTTACTTAAGTAGCTTCACGCCTTTCTCTCTCCTCGATGGCGGAACTCAACCGGCCCGACCGACGGCGATGCACGCGGTGTGGACGCGAGGACAAATGGGACGAGCAGAACCACAACTGGACGATTGCTGGCGGCGAAGGCAGACCCTTCTGCATCCACGAGTGGGACATCAACGGGACACACACCCCGATAGTGGAGTGAGATGCCGACGGCGTACATCACCGCGCCGCCGGACGCGGCCGACACGCTCGCGGAACTGCTGGTCGAAACGCGACTGGCAGCCTGTGTGAACCGGTTTCCGTGTACGTCGGTGTATCGCTGGGAGGGCGACGTGGTTCGGGACGAGGAGGTCGTCTTGCTGGCGAAAACGACCGACGAGCGGTGGGACGAGTTGGTCGCGCGAGTCGAGACGGAACATCCCTACGAGGTGCCCTGTATCGAACGGTTCGACGAGACCACGGCACTAGAATCGTTCGACGCGTGGCTCCGCGAGGTGGTCGACTAATGAAACGAGAGGACGACGGCCGACGAGACGAGGCGAAACGGCAGAACGACCGACAGACTGGTCCCTGGGCGGTGGCGCTCGGCGTGCTGGCAATCGGTGTCGGTGCAGTGCTCCGTGAGGTACGACGGAATCGAGGCGAGAGATCGCCCGAGAAGACTGGCGGAGACGGCGCGAGCGAGGAAGACGACGCCTGATTCGGTCGGCATCTTCCAGTTCGTTTTTCGGTCGAACGGTACCCTCGACCGTCACACATCGAGGCGACCGACTGCGGGCACCACAGCCGTCAGTCCTCGGATCGCTCTGCCACGAGCACCCCGACTTGTTCGTGGACGCGCTCTACCGCGGTCAACGAGAAGCCGTTGTCGGTCAACACGTCCGCCAGGTGGCCGACCGTGGAGGGGTCGTCCACTTCGGGGCTGTAGAACGGCTCGTCGGGGTCGGGCGTACCGAAGAACATCACGTCGCCCAGGACGAACTTGCGAGGACCGAGTGCCGCGATGACCTCGATTGCCTCGCGCTTTTCTCCGTCCGAGAGGTGGTGCATGGCGAAATTGGAGACGACGATGTCGACGTCCTCGTCGACGTTCGGGTCCCGAAAGCTCCCGGTCCCGAAGACCACGTTTTCCAGTCCTCGCTCTTTTGCTTTCGTTCGGGCCTGTTCCAGCATGCCCTCGCTGATGTCGCGTCCGACGACGCGCCTGGCGTCCGGGGCGAGCGCCAGGGCGATAGCTCCCGTTCCCGTCCCCAGGTCGAGTACGGTATCGGCCGCAGTCGGGTCGGCGAACTCGATGACGAGACCTGCACAGGCGCGGTACTCCTCGCTGTCCTGTGAGTCGTCGTAATCGCTGGCGATGGCAGAAAAGCGGTCTGCGTGTTCCTCAAGCGTCTTCTTCATACCGTCCACGTTTCACGCCGGGTGCAATGAAATCGTCGGACTGACGCTCCCGATTTCGCTCCGCGAGGCGGCCCCACTCGCGGAGGCCGTCCTCGATTTGTCCGTTCGTGAACCCGATCCTCTCACCCACCGCCAGCAGTTCGCGCGGGCCACGTAACTGGAGGTGCGAGGACGGGTCGGCGCTGACGACGAACGGCGCGTCGTACTTCGTGACGAGTTCGCGGAGCTTTCGGAGGTCCTGGATGGCCTGCACTCGCTGTCCACCGTCGGCCCGAAGGACGCGAGAGAGGTTGAACTCGACCCGAACACCGTTCTCGGCGGCGGCTTTCGCCAACACGTGGTTGAAGTCGCCGCGTCCACGCATGGGGTGGGCGAGCACGTCGATTCGCCCTTCTTCGACCGCGAAGCGATTGAGTTTCGCAGTTCCGCCGTGGAGCAAGAGGATGGTCGTCTTGGGACGGTAGTTACCGACGTGACCACTGGCCTGCGAGGGGTCGTCGGCCCGTATTTCGAGCCCCGCTACGACGTCCACGTCGTACGCCTCACGTACTTTCTCGGCGTCGAACTCGGCCCGCGAATCGCCGTGATTGCGGACGACGATACCGTCGAACCCGTACTCGGCCGCCGTGGCGGCGAAGCGTGCGACGGTGCTCTCCCCGTCGGGGACTGCGTGGACGCTCTCGTGCATCGTTCGTCTTCGAATCGGGTGCCGCGAGACTTGGCGTTTCCGACTCTCGACGTCGCTCTCGGGGAGCACAACAAGTCGGAACAGATTAATCCCTCGACGCAGACACGACAGGTAAGCCCAAGGGGTTTTGCCGATTCAGCCCGAAGAGCCGGAAGGTTCAGTATTAGAATGGATAGCTATCAATCGACTCCTGCGATCACCGACGACCTGTCCCAGGCCGACCTCGACTGGTGTCATCGGGCAGTGCAGGGGGTCTCTCGCACCTTCGCCATCACTATCGACTTACTCGACGAACCGATGGCAGACACGATCTGTGTCGGGTACCTTCTCTGTCGCGTCGCAGATACGATAGAGGATGCGGGACACATCCCGCCCGAAGAACAGGCCGCCCGCCTCCGGCAGTACAACGACGCGCTTGACCCGGACGACCCGACGACCGTCTCCGAGTTTCGTTCGGCCGCCGACGAGTGGATTCCCGCCGACGGTGGCGACGATTGGGCGGTCGTCGCGAACGCTCCCCGCGTAGTCGATACGTTCACCTCGTTCCCACGACACGTTCAGCGAGCAGTCCTCCCGCCCGTCCGCGAACTCGTCGACGGGATGGCGATGTTCGTCGAACGCTACGCCGACACGGGCGGGCTTCGAATCCAGACGCGACCCGAACTGGAAGAGTACTGTTACTACGTCGCCGGGACGGTCGGCGAACTCATCACGAATCTCGTCTGCTCGGACGTCGAGTCGGAGCGTGCCAGGCGCCTTCGGGACACCGCCGAATCGTTCGCGCTCTTGCTCCAACTCGTCAACGTCTCGAAGGACGTGTACGTCGACTACCACGACGAAAACAACGTCTATCTCCCCGAGACGTGGCTCGACGCCGAGGGGGTCCCCCAAGACGAACTCTGTGACCCCGAACACCACGACGAGGTTGCGAACGTCGTCGCCCGGACCGCAGACCACGCCCACAGTTTCGCCGACGACGCACAGGCGTACCTCGAAATGATGCCGCGGGGACGCGGAAACCGACTCGTCGCATGGACCGTCCCCTACCTGCTCGCCGTCGGCACCCTCCGTGAAGTACGCAAACGTCCCGAGGACGCGCTTCGGCGCGCCGGCGTCAAGATTTCTCGCGAGGAAGTACACGCCGTCCTCACGTCGCTCTCGGGTGGCGTCGAGCGCGATACGCTCGGCGACCTGCGACGGACGATCGCGAAGCGTCCCTTTCACCAGGCCTGAGTCGTCTGTCGCCTCGGGCGAGGCGGAAGGAGACGGGTCGGAAGTGAAAGAAAAGAGAACTGTCCGTTCAGTACTCGTAGAATCCTTTCCCGGTCTTCTTGCCCAGGTCACCTGCGTCGACCTTGCGTTTTAGCAGGTAGGCGGGCTTGTATCGGTCGCCTAACTCCTCGAAGAGCGTCTCGCTTGCGTCGAGACAGATGTCCAGGCCGATGTGGTCGGCGAGCGTGAGAGGCCCCATCGGGACGTTCGTACCGAGGGTCATTCCCTTGTCGATGTCCTCTTTGTTCGCCACGCCTTCGTCGTAAGCCCGGATGCCCTCGTTTATCCACGGCATGAGAATGCGGTTGGTGACGAAGCCGGGTTTGTCGTCGGATTCCCACGTCTCCTTGCCGAGTTCTTTCGCGAGGTCGTGTGCGAGGTCGACCACGTCGCGGTCGGTCTTCTCGCCGACGACCAGTTCGACGCCCTTCATCACCGGGACCGGATTCATGAAGTGGAGGCCAACGACGAGTTCTTCGCGGTCGGTCACGCTGGCGATGGTCGTAATCGAGAGCGTACTCGTGTTCGTAGCGAGCACCACGTCCTCGGGGAGGATGTCGTCCAGGTCCTCGAAGATGTCCTGTTTGATGTCCATGTCCTCGACTGCGGCCTCGACCACCAGGTCGCAGTCAGCGAGGTCGGAGAGGTTCGTCGTCCCCGTGATTCGGGAGACGACCGCCTCTGCTTCGTCGTCAGTCATCTTCTCTTTGGCGACGAAGCGGTCGAGGCTGTCCTCGATGATGGCGAACCCGTTCTCGACGAACGATTCTTCGATGTCGCGCATGACAACGTCGAATCCGTTCGCGGCGGCGACCTGCGCGATGCCACTGCCCATGGTGCCTGCGCCGACTACGCCGATAGTGTCGATGTCGTCCAGTGAACGCATGCCTGGCAGTGCTCGGGGACCGATTGTAAGGATAGCGAAGTGGTGGACGAGTCTCGTCGTATAGGCCGAACCTGTCACGAAACGAAACTTCCCTGCGAAAAGTTCAAGAATAACGCGTGTGAGAAAGAAACTAGCCGGTGAGACCGTGACCGAAAACGATACAGATGGGGCGGAACGGGGTGAAGTGCACGCGACCGACGTGCAGTTCGTCGGGCCAGCGACGGCAGCGGTCATCGAGGACGCGACGTTCGACGCAGAGGACATTCTCCGGCGGAACGTCTCCTACGAGATGTTGCGCGAGGCGGGCGTGAATCCGGGGGTCGCGGGACGCCTGCGCAGAGAACACTCTCTGTCGTGGTCGTTCGGTGGGTCGGGCGACGACCTCACCGACCGCTCGAACCAGATTCGTGGCCTCAAAGACGAAGAGCGCGCGTGGATTGCCGCGAGTTCCGGGGACTGGGAGGCCACGTCGGTCACGACGGACGGCAGTGGTGACGCCCAGGCGGAGGAGGCGGCGTGGCGCGAGCGAAGCAGTCCCGACCCCGTGACCGACGTCCCGGAAATCGACGAGGAGTCGGCGTCGAGACTCGCGGAGGGCGGCATCAACTCCGTCCGGAGCATGGCGACCGCCGACCCCGAGCGGGTGGCAGACTCTCTGGGTCTCGACCGCGAACGGGTCACCGAGTGGTGCGACGCCGCCAACGAACTGTTGTAGATTTACTACTATCGTAGTTTTCAAATCGCTCAATAGGACTATCGAGAGCAACGAAAACGGGTGTTTCGACTCACTCGGGACCAGTAGACTCATATATTTCGTCGGTGCAGTTTTGAACGATGATTCCGCTGAGTGACTCACCAGTGACTCGGGACGATAAAGCACTCATTCTCGCGATGGACCACGGGTTGGAACACGGACCGACCGCCGACTTTAGCTCCGTGCCGGACACGCTGAACCCCGAGAAGATATTCAACATCGCCACCCACGACGCGGTGACGTGCCTCGCCGTCCAGAAAGGTGTCGCCGAGACATACTACCCCTCCTACGACGACTCGGTGAACCTGCTCGCCAAGTTGAATGGGACGAGCAACCTCTGGATGGGCGAACCCTACTCGCCGAAGAACTGGACGGTCGATTACGCCGCCGAACTCGGTGCCGACGCGGTCGGATACACCGTCTACTCCGGGTCGAACCACGAGACAAAGATGTACGAGGACTTCCGCGACGTACAGGAGCGAGCACACCGCGAACACGGCCTGCCGGTCGTGATGTGGTCGTACCCGCGCGGGCAGGGTCTCAAAAACGACACCAAAGAGAGCACCATCGCCTACGCGACTCGCATCGCGCTGGAGATCGGCGCGGACATGGCGAAAGTCAAGTACCCCGGCACCCGCGAATCGATGGAGTGGGCCGTCAAATCCGCCGCAGACATGCCAGTCGTCATGAGTGGCGGGTCGAAGACCAGCGACTACGACTTCCTCTCCAGCGTCGAAGCCGTGATGAAAGCAGGCGGTTCCGGACTTGCGGTCGGTCGGAACGTCTGGCAGCGCGAGAACCCCGAGCGAATCCTCGACGCGCTCGAAAAGGTCATCTTCGAGGGCGCAACCGCGGAAGAAGCGCTCGAATGATGGACACCGTCGACCAGATTATCGAGACCGTCGCGTCGGCAGCGCCCGAGATTCGTGGCGGTCTCACGGGTCGCCGCCGGAAAGCAGACGAGGAAAATCCAAGCGGCGAGACCCAGATGGCGGCGGACCTGTGGGCCGACGAACATCTCGAAGCCGAGTTGACGACCATCGACGGCGTCGGCGAGTACGCAAGCGAAGAGCGTGAAGAGAGCGTCGACTGCGGCGACGGCCTCGCGGTCGCTATCGACCCGCTCGATGGCTCGTCGAACCTCACGTCGAACAACTCGATGGGCACCATCGTCGGCGTCTACGACGCTCCCTTGCCCGCCTCGGGACGAGACCTCGTCGCGGCGGCGTACGTCCTGTTCGGACCGATTACGACGATGATGGTCGCCCGCGAGAAGACCGTGACCGAGTACGTCGTGGAAGACGGCGAGATGCGAACCGTCGAGGAGGACGTGTCCCTCCCCGACGACCCCGTCGTCTACGGTTTCGGCGGTCGCGTTCCGAACTGGACGGCGGCGTTCACCGAGTACGCCCGCCAGATCGAAGACGAACTCAAACTTCGGTACGGTGGAGCGATGATCGGCGACGTGAACCAGGTAATGACCTACGGCGGTGTGTTCGCGTATCCGGGACTCCAGTCGCGACCCGAGGGTAAACTCCGCCTGCAGTTCGAGGGCAACCCGATAGCGTACATCGTCGAGTCCGCAGGGGGACGGTCCTCGGACGGCGAGCGCTCGCTTCTCGACGTGGAACCGGAGGGACTCCACCAGCGAGTTCCGCTTCACGTCGGAAACGCAGAGCTCATCGACCGACTGGAATCGACGCTGTAATCGCCTACATTTTGGGTTCGAGCGACCGACCCCGTCGGCGGTGACGCGAACTTACCCAGGCCGTGTCGTTCCGACGGTCGGTAGCCGAATCGTCTCGCCAGCGGTCGTCGTCACCGTCGCTTGCGTCGTGGGGGGTTGTGTCGCCGGTTCCGCCGGCGGTTGTGTCACCGGTTGCGTCGTCATCTGCATCGTCGGCGGTGCGGTCGTCTGTTCGCCGATTTGCTCCTGGTCGATACACGCCTGGACGTCGTCCTGTTCGGCGGTTGCGACGACCTGTCCGTCCGCGTCGAAAATCGTCGCGTTGACGAAGACGAATCCTTCGACGTCGAGGTCGGTCGTATTGTTCGTCCACGTTACATTTCCGTCCGGTGACTGCTCGAAGTCCGCGGCTGGTATCGTCCGTTCCACCAACACCCCCGCTTCCGGGTTCGAAGCGTCGACAAGCAAGGCGGTTACCTGATAGTCGGCCGCTTGCGTCGTTTCGACCGTAATCGCAGTACAGTTCACTTCGGCCGAGAGCGGTGCCGGTCCCGCCGTCGGAGTGGTCGTAGTCGTAGCTGTGGTCGTAGTCGTCGTGGCATTTTCCGTCGTCGCCGGTGGCTGAACCATGGCGTTCTCCGTCGTCGTGGTCTCCGTAGTGACGTTTGCTGTGGTGGTGTTCGGTGTCTCCGGCGGCGTCGTCGCTGGTGGTGTCGTCTCCGTCTCGGTCGGCGGCGCGGTTGGCGTTTCGGGTGTCGTCGTGGGCGTCACCGCGGTGACGTTCGGCGTCGTCGTTGGCGTGACGAGCATCGTCGTGGTCTCCGGCGTGTCCGTCGGGGTAGTGGTCGTCTGGGGTGTGGCCGTGGGTGCCGGCGCAGTCGTCGTCACTGGTGGCTGGGTCGTGGTCGTCGTTGGCGTAATCTCCTCGATTCGTTCGGCCTCGTCCTGTGCGACGGACCGAACCGCCTCTGGTTCGACGTCCTCGTCCGTCGTCAGTCGCTCGGCTGCCTGTGCAGTGCCCTCACGGGCGGCCTGTGTGATCTGGGTCGCGTCGTTCACGTTCTCTCGTGCGGCGGCCTGCGCCGCGCCTGCGGACGCCCCCACCGACGCAGCCTGAACCTGGGTCACGCTGGCCTGCTGAATCTGGGTGATGCTCCCCGCTGCCGCTCCCTGCGAGGCGGCCTGAATCTGGACGATGCTAGCCTGCTGGCTCTGGGCGACTGCACCCGTTGCAGCACCTCGTGTGGCTGCTTGCACCTGCTGAACGTCGGCTCGCTGACGTTGACTCGCTTTCACCCCACCCGTCGCAGCACCCTGGGCGGCGGCCTGCACCTGGGTGACACTCGCCTGCTGGCTCTGGGTGACCGCCCCCGAGGCAGCACCGATACAGGCGACCTGTATCTGCCGGATTCGAACCGTCTGTACCTGCGTGATGCCACCCCGTGCCGCACCCGTCGCCGCGGCCTGCACCTGCCGAACCTCGACGACCTGTTTCTGGACGGCACCCTGCACGGCCCCCTGTGCCGCACCCTGCGCGACGATTTGAATCTGGACGACGTTCACTATCTGAATCTGGACGACGCTCAGCGCGCCGATCGCCGCACCGCGACAGGCCGCCTGCACCTGCCGTATCGTCGCTTGCTGGAACTGTTTGATTCCGCCAGCAGCAGCGCCCTGTGCGGCGACCTGAATCTGGACGATACTCGCCCGCTGAATTTGCGATATCGCACCGGCGGCAGCACCGCGCGTTGCCGCCTGCACCTGTCGAACGTCGACCCGCTGTACCTGTCTCACACCGCCTTTCGCCGCACCCAGTGCCGCGACCTGTACCTGCTTTGCGTTCGCGCGCTGGTTCTTCAGTGCCCCAGTCGCCGCGCCCGCCGCTGCGAACTGCACCTGTCTGATTTCGACGGTCTGGCGGCGGTCGAGTGCCCCGAACGCAGCACCCTGGGCGGCCTCCTGAATCTGTGAGACGCTTACTCTCTGGCTCTGGATGGCCCCTCTCGCCGCCCCTCGTGCTGCGCCGCGCGCCGCGACCTGCAGTTGTCGGACGTTCGCGCGCTGGCGCTGGGCAACTGCGCCGTGTCCGGCCCCGAACGCCGCAGCCTGTACCTGCTCGACGCGTGCTCGCTGGACCTGCGTCGTCGCACCTTTTGTCGCGCCCTGCGTGGCAGTTTGAATCTGGGTGACGCTCGCCTCCTGACTCTGGAGGACGGTTCCGTGTGCCGCCCCGCGGGCAGCGGCCTGGACCTGAGAGACGGTCGCTTGCTGGCGTTGTTCGACCGCTCCGACCGCGCCTCGAATCGCCGCTCGCCTCTGCCGTTGCGTGACGGTGACGCCCTGTCGTTGTGCCAGTGCGACCCCCTGTGCGGCCCCGCGTGCGGCAGCGCGCTCACGCTCGGAGAGACTCTCGTCCTGAAACAGCGGCGCCGCCGGAACGTCGGTTCGTTCACTCGGTGGCAACACCGCTGGCCCGTCCGTCGAAGACTGGTCTGTGGGTCGCACCACCGAGACGATTCCGGTGCTCGTGACGACGACGACGAGTACGAGCACCAGGGCAGTTCGCGCGAATCGTCTCATGACTATCTCTCGCACAGCGGTGACGAGGTTCAACCTTCCACACCGTTCATTTCGTTCGCGGTCGGTGGCGAGACGGTATTGACTCCCGACGTCTGCCGGGCAACTGGATACCGATGGAAATCGAAGCGAACCAGTCCGGTAATCGACGTTTCTCCACCCCACTTTGCCGCTATCGTCAGGTAGTATTATTCAGTGGTTGTCAGCTCGCCAGGGTCGAATCGCCGTCGTGTTGGAATTAGAACTGGTAACGGCGGTGTTTTCACTTCGACTGGCACCTTTCTAGGTATCTAGATTCACCATTCTTTACGGATGCTGGTCTACTGATGATGAGCGTCGCATGAGCAACGAGTCACCATACCGTGACGACTTTGGGAAACGCCCGTCGGCACATCCTCCCCACGTCCTTCGCGCTGAACCGGGAGTGAGTAGGCCATCCTTCGACGACATCTTCGAACTTCTGTCGAAGAAGCGACGACGATACGCCATCCACTATCTCTCCAGAACGCCGGATGGCTCGGCGATGCTTTCTGACCTCGTCGAACAGGTCGTCACGTGGGAAACCGAAACGTCGTCCGACGACGTTCCGGACGACTATCGGAGGCGCGTCGAAGCATCGCTGCATCACATGCATCTTCCGAAACTCGCCGACGCGAACATCATCGATTACGACCCGCGGAGCGAATCGATTCGCTACTGGGGGCAACCGGTCTTGGAAGAGTACGCCGAACACGTCGCGGCGATGGAACTGCCGAAACAGTAGTCTCCTCCGGTCGCTCCCGCGCCACCCCCCGCAGACGCTTCTCTCCTCCTCCGTTCTCGACCCGCCGTCGAATCGGACGCGACCGTTTTACCGTGCGGGAAAGGGAAAATGGTTTGAAATCACCCCACGGACACGCAACCATGAAAGTCCGTATCGGTGAGGGGGCGACAGACGACGAAGCTTCCGCCATCGCCAGCGCGCTCGCCAAACACGTCAGGAGTGAGGTCGAAGTGTACGTCGGCGACGCAGACGAACCGACCGTTACGTGGAACGACCCCGGCGAGCCACCGGAAGAGGACGATTTGGGACCCACGGAACGCGAGGAGGCACTGTGGGAGGAGATAGAAGCCATCGAAGCGGGTGGGCCGGAAAAGTACAAAGAGCGTCTCTCCGAGAAAGGAAAACTGTTCGTCCGTGACCGACTCGACCTCTGGTTCGGCGAAGACGGCCTGAAGTTCGAAGACGGCAAGTTCGCCGAGTTCGACGCCGACGACCAGTTGCCCGCGGACGGACTGCTCACCGGTGCGGCGGAGTTCGAGGGTCGCGACGTCCACTTCATGGCGAACGACTTCACAGTCAAGGCCGGAAGCATGGCCGCGAAGGGCGTCGAGAAGTTCCTCCGCATGCAACAGCGCGCCCTCCAGAGCGGCAACCCCATCCTCTACCTGATGGACTCTTCTGGAGGACGCATCGACCAGCAGTCGGGCTTTTTCGCCAACCGGGAAGGCATCGGGAAGTACTACTACAACCACTCGATGCTCTCCGGGCACGTCCCGCAGATATGTGTCCTCTACGGGCCGTGTATCGCCGGTGCGGCCTACACACCGGTCTTCGCCGACTTCACCATCATGATCGAAGGGATGTCCGCGATGGCGATCGCCTCCCCGCGGATGGTACAGATGGTGACGGGCGAGGACATCAGCATGCAGGACCTCGGCGGAGCGAACATGCACGCCGAGCACTCGGGCAGTGCAGACCTCGTCGCACGCGACGAAGAACACGCGCGGGAACTCGTCGCCAACCTCGTCAGCTATCTCCCCGACAAGGCACACGAGAAACCACCCCGGAGCACGCCACAGGCCCCACAGAAATCACCCGAGGGGATCGATTCGGTCATTCCCCAGAGCCCGAATCGAGCGTACGACATGACCGACCTGATAGAACGCGTCGTGGACGCGGACTCCTACTTCGAACTCAAACCCGACTACGGACCGGAGATACTCACCGCGTTCGCGCGAATCGACGGCCGACCGGTCGGCATCGTCGCCAACCAGCCGTCACAGCGGTCCGGCGCCATTTTCCCGGATGCCGCCGAGAAGGCCGCCGAGTTCATCTGGAAGTGCGACGCCTTCGAGGTACCCCTGCTCTACCTCTGTGACACGCCGGGATTCATGGCCGGGTCGCAGGTCGAGAAGGACGCCATCTTAGAGAAGGGCAAGAAGATGATATACGCCACCTCCTCCGCGACGGTCCCCAAGACGTCCGTCGTCGTGCGGAAGGCGTACGGCGCGGGAATCTACGCCATGTCCGGCCCCGCCTACGACCCCCAGAGCACCATCGCGCTCCCGTCCGGCGAAATCGGTATCATGGGACCGGAAGCCGCCATCAACGCGGTGTACGCGAACAAACTGAATGCCATCGAGGACGACGAGGAACGCGCCCAGCGCGAACAGGAACTCCGCGAGGAGTACCGCGAGGACATCGACGTCCACCGCATGGCGAGCGAGATGGTCATCGACGACATCGTGCCGCCGAGCACGTTGCGGGAAGAACTCGTCCAGCGCTACGAGTTCTACGCCGACCTAGAGAAAGACCTGCCCGACAAGAAACACGGGACGATTCTGTAGTCCGCTCCCGATAGTTCACCGGGTGGAGGTGTTTAGGCAGTCCATTACGCTCGATAAACCGCTGTGTGACATCCACCCGCGCCTCAAGACGCCGGGCTCCCACAAGCCGGTCTTGCTGAGTTGGGATGGTTACGGTTTACACCCCGACGAGGTGCTGGCACTGCCACGGCACCGTTAGTCCTATCCAGCGATGGATTCGGAGGTACCTGGTTATTTTGCGTCGGTCTGCGTGTCCGAGGGCTTACTTATTTGATGAGGCAAACACCGAGTCAACTGCCAGTTGTCGGACTGTCAGTATCCGATGGGGTACCATCGAATCGACAGTGAAGGATACGCACGAAACGCACCTAAGACTGCACCGTGCAGTGAAAGTGAACAAAGACGGCGATTCATCCACGCCCTCAAGGGCATGGTATTCTCGCCTGTAATTCTATAAAGCTACTATCCGCTGTCGGGCTGGGCGACGGGGGGCCCCCCCGCGACACCACCCATGAACCATCGACAGTTTTCGCTCCGACTCCGAGGCACGAACTGGTTCGACGTCGGCAGTGCGGAGAAACTCCTCTGGGTCGTCTTGTTCGCGCCCGTCGGCGATTTGCTCACCACGTACGTCGGCTTGAACGCCGGATTGACCGAATCGAACACGGTGGCACAGAGCGCGCTCGCCCGGTTCGGCTTCGCCTCGCTCGTCGTGTTGAAGGCGTTCGCACTCGCAGTCGGACTCGCTGGCCGAAGACTCATCCCGGCAGAGTACAGTGCGCTCGTCCCGGCGGGACTCGCGCTCCCGTGGACGCTCGCAGTGTTCGTCAACCTCTCCTTGTTCGTCTAGGGCTGTTTGAGCGAGAGGACGGTTCGGTCGAACTCACAGACGAGCGTCTCCTCGTCCCCGCTCACCTCGAACACTTCGACGTGCATGGTGACGACGCCGCGCTCGCCGTCGCTCGTCTCGCGTTTGTCCGTCACCGTTGACTGGGCGCGAATCGTATCCCCGTGGAAAACGGGATGTGGGTGTGAAACGTCGTCGTACGAGAGGTTAGCGACGATGGTTCCGTCCGTCGTGTCGGGGATGGTGAGCCCGACCGCGAGGCTCATCGTGTAGAGGCCGTTGACGAGTCGCTCACCGAACTGCGTGTCGGCAGCGAACTCGGCGTCCAGGTGGAGCGGTTGCTGGTTCATCGTCATATCACAGAACTGCTGGTTGTCTCGCTCGCTCACGGTTCGTCGTTTCTCGTGTTCGATGGTGTCACCGACCTCGAACTCTTCGTAATAGAGACCCGCCATGGCGGAATCTGTGCCGCGTATCCGAAAAATCCTGTCGGTCTGGCCGTGCCAGACCGGCAGTCTGGGACTCATTGTTTCGACCGTTTCACCAGCAGTGGTGGAATGCAACTGGTTCATAACAAAGTAGACACTGTTCAATAGGTGATGTAGCCAGACCGTAGTTAGGTAGGGAGAAAAACATAAAAAGCCGTGATACGCGATACTCTGCGGCGAATCGACGTAGCTTCGAAACGACAGGTTTCCTATTCGAATCCGATAACGTATCGTAATATGACCGTTTCGATATGAACTCGGCCGGCGAGTTCCAGTTCGACCAGGTAGTAACCCGTGGAGAGACGCGCGTCGAGCGGAGCGTCAAGTGGTCGTTCGAGTTCGACTCCACCGCTCGGCAGCGACCCCGGTGTCGAGAATGGCGAGCGGCGCGAACCGACTCTCGGATCGGACCGCGTCCACGCACGCTGGTACGCGCAAGCGGGCGGGCCGGTCGAGACGGCACCGACCGTCCGGAATGGGTCGGTCTACGTCGGAACCGGGAACGGCGTCGTCAGCGCCATCGACCGCCGGACCGGCGTCGCCAACTGGCTGTATCAGGCACCCAACGCGGTCGGGTCGCCGACCGTGGGTGGCCGACTACTGTACGTCGGCGACCGCAGCGGGAACCTGTTCGCGCTCGACGCCGCGAACGGTGAGCGTGAGTGGCAGTTCGAAGCTGAGGCCGGACTGGAGGTCTCGCCGGTCCTGCACGGGAACCGTCTCTACGTCACGGCGCGAGACGGACAGGTAACCGTTTTCGACGCCGAGACCGGCGACGTGCTGGACTCGTATCGAAGTCCGACGCGGGCGCTCACCTCGTTGCAACTCGCAGGCGACACGCTGTACGCGACCGGTCTCGACGGTAGACTGTTCGCCCACGACGTGACCGACGGCAGTGAGCGGTTCCGGTTCGCTCCCTCCCTCGCTATCGCGGGGGCACCGACGGTCGTCGGCGACACCGCCTACGTCGGGACGGTGGACGGCGACCGAGTGTACGCCATCGACTCTCGTACCGGCGAGACGAAGTGGCGATATCGGACCGAGGCGGGTGCCTGGTCGCCGCCCAGCGTCGCGAGTGGTATCGTCTACGTCGGCTGTGCCGACGGTGACGTCTACGCGCTGGACGCCCGCGAGGGAACCGTCCGGTGGCGCGTCCAGACCGATTCACGCGTCTGGGGATCGCCGGTCGTCACCGACGAACTGGTGTTCGCCAGCAACGACGCGGGACAGGTGTTCGCACTCGACCGCACGGACGGACGAGCGCGATGGCGCTTCCGAGCCCAGGACGCGCTGGTGGCATCACCAACGGTCGGAAGCGACTCCGTCTCCGTCGGCGACGTCTCGGGGACCGTGTACGCCTTCTCCCAGTAACTACGGTCGTCCCATCGCCGTCGCGTTCTACCGTCTCGTTTTCCGCCGCGTGAGGTGGTATTGCATATCGCTTCTGTCTCGGATAGCAAGGTCTTTCTCGGCAAGCCGCAGACCACACGGGCAGGCCAGTCGACGGCACAGATATCATGGCAACTACTGGGAAGCAGACGACGGACGAACCCGAAACGGCAGTTGAAACGGCCCGCCGCCAACTCGAACGAGCGGCCGCACATCTCGACATCGACTCCGGCATCATCGAGCGGTTGAAACACCCCGACCAGGTTCATCGCGTGTCGGTTCCACTCCAGTGTGACGACGGCGAGACCGACATCTTCACCGGCTACCGGGCACAGCACGACAGCGTCCGCGGCCCGTTCAAAGGTGGGATGCGCTACCATCCCGGCGTGACCGAAGAGGAGTGTATCGGTCTCTCGATGTGGATGACGTGGAAGTGCGCCGTCATGGACATCCCGTTCGGAGGTGCGAAAGGGGGTATCGTCGTGAACCCGAAGGAACTGAGCACCGAGGAAAAAGAGCGACTCACCCGGCGCTTCGCCGAGGAACTGCGTGATTTCATCGGTCCGATGCGCGACATTCCGGCACCCGACATGGGTACCGACGCGCAGACGATGGCGTGGTTCATGGACGCCTACTCGATGCAGGAAGGCCAGACGCAACCCGGCGTCGTCACCGGCAAACCGCCGGTCGTCGGCGGTTCCTACGGCCGCGAAGAATCGCCGGGGCGCTCGGTCGCCATCGTCGCCCGCGAGGCCTGCGAGTACTACGACTACCCCCTCGAAGAGACGACGGTGGCTATCCAGGGGTTCGGGAGCGTCGGCGCAAACGCCGCACGGGCTCTCCACGAGTGGGGCGTGAACGTCGTCGCCGTCTCCGACGTGAACGGCGCGATATACGACCCAGACGGACTGGATATCGACGACATCCCGACACACGAAGAAGAACCCGAGGCGGTCACGACCTACGACGCGCCGAACCACCTGTCGAACGAGGAACTGCTCGAACTGGACGTCGACGTACTCGTCCCGGCCGCAATCGGCAACGTCATCACCGAGGCGAACGCCAGCGACGTGAAGGCTGACATCGTGGTCGAGGGTGCGAACGGACCGATGACGACCACCGCGGACGAGATTCTGGAAAAGCGCGGCGTCCACGTCATCCCGGACATCCTCGCCAACGCGGGCGGCGTCACAGTGTCGTACTTCGAGTGGTTACAGGACATCAACCGCCGCCAGTGGTCGATAGAACGGGTCAACGAAGAACTCGAATCCGAGATGTTAGAGGCGTGGAACGACGTTCGCGCAGAAGTCGAAGCACGCGACGTGACGTGGCGCGACGCCACGTACATCGTCGGTCTCTCGCGCATCGCGGAGGCCCACCAGGCACGCGGGCTCTGGCCCTGACTCGGGATTCCCGGCGGTCACGATTTTCCGACGAGTTCACCGCCTCGACAGACTGACACCGATGGCGGCCCCCAGCGCGACGCCGATAGCGATACCCAGCGCGACGTTATCCAGCGCGACGCCGACGCCCGCGCCGAGCGCGATGCCGACGGCGATTCCAGTTCCCATCCCTTCTGTTTCGACGTCGTCGGTCATGGTGTCTCGTTGGGGGGATACCACATAGTTCCCGGTGGGTTGAAATCGAACCCGCTCGTCGGGGCGGATATGCCACGACGAAGCGTCATGTTCACGCCGGGCGACCGCCCGGAGATGCTACGCAAAGCGCCCGACGCCGGGGCGGACGTCATCGTGTTCGACCTGGAGGACGCAGTCGCCCCGGAACGAAAGGCAAAAGCGCGCGAGGCGGTCTGCGACGTCCTCACCGACTCCACGTTCGACCCGGACTGTGAGGTGTGCGTGCGAGTCAACCCGACCGGCATCGCAGCGGACGACGACCTCCGGGGAATCGCGGCGGGCGCGGATTCGCTGGATTCGGTCATGCTCCCGAAGACGAGATCGGCGAGGGACGTCGAAACGTTGTCCCAACTGCTCTCCGAACACGACTGTACGGTCCCCATCCTCGCGCTGGTCGAAACCGCCAACGGCGTACTCAACGCGCAGGCGGTCGCAGCGGTGGCGGCGACCGACGCCCTCGTCTTCGGTGCGGAAGACCTCTCGGCGGACATTGGCGCGACTCGAACCGACGAGGGAACGGAGGTACTCTACGCCCGCGAGCACGTCGTGTTGGCCGCGAGTGCGGGCGGCGTGGACGCTATCGACACAGTCTTCACCGACTTCGGCGACACCGATGGGTTACGCGGGGAGACCGAGTTCGCCATCGAACTGGGCTACGACGGGAAGATGGCGATTCATCCGGCACAGGTAGCACCCATCAACGAGGCGTTCACCCCGGACCCGGAACGCGTCGAGTGGGCAGAGAAAGTGCTCGACGCGAAAGCGCGCGCCGACGAGGAGGGGCGCGGGGTCTTCCGCGTCGATGGGGAGATGATAGACGCACCGCTCGTCACTCAGGCAAAACGTATTATCGAATACGCAGACGCAGACGATGTGAAAACACCTTAAATCCAATTTAAGGCTACTAGTTCACACCCGTTTCGCCACGCTTAACAGTCGGTGGCTGAGATTTCCAAGGGATGTCCGAACAAGCCAACCCGTTCGAAAGTCTGCAGGAGCAGATCGATGACGCGGCCGAGTACATCGACGTGCCCGACGACGTTCTCGAACGGATCAAAAACCCTGAACGAATCCTCGAAACGAACCTGTCCGTCGAGATGGACGACGGGTCTATCGAGGTCTTCCGGGCGTTCCGTTCGCAGTTCAACGGTGACCGTGGCCCCTACAAGGGCGGTATTCGCTACCACCCCGGCGTCACGCGCGACGAAGTGAAAGCCCTCTCCGGTTGGATGGTCTACAAGACGGCCACAGTCGACATCCCCTACGGTGGCGGAAAGGGCGGAATCGTCATCGAACCCGCCGAGTACAGCGAGACGGAACTGGAGCGTGTGACGCGCTCGTTCGCCAAGGAACTCCGTCCGTTCATCGGCGTCGACCGCGACATCCCCGCGCCGGACGTGAACACCGGCCAGCAGGAGATGAACTGGATCAAAGACACCTACGAGAAGCTAGAGAACACCACGGCTCCGGGTGTCATCACCGGCAAGGCGCTCGAAAGCGGTGGCAGTGAAGGTCGCGTCGAGGCGACGGGTCGCTCGACCATGCTCACCGCCCGCGAGGCGTTCGACTACCTCGGCAAGGAGATGGAGGGCGCGACGGTGGCCGTGCAGGGCTACGGGAACGCCGGTTGGGTTGCAGCGAAGCTCATCGAGAATCTCGGTGCGAAAATCGTCGCCGTCTCCGACTCCAGCGGCGGCGTCTACAGCGAAGAAGGTCTCCACGCCCGCGACGTGAAAGACCACAAGAACGAGACGGGCAGCGTCGTCGGCTACGCTGGCGCGGACGAGGAACTCACCAACGAAGAACTCCTCACGCTCGACGTCGACCTCCTCGTGCCAGCGGCACTGGAGAACGCTATCGACGGCGACCTCGCACAGGACGTGCAGGCTGACGTGGTCGTCGAAGCCGCCAACGGCCCCCTCACGCCCGACGCAGACGACGTGCTTACCGAGCGCGGTATCCACGTCTTCCCGGACATCCTCGCCAACGCGGGCGGCGTCACGGTGTCGTACTTCGAGTGGGTCCAGAACCGCCAGCGCTTCTACTGGTCGGAAGAGCGCGTCAACGACGAACTCGAAGACATCATCGTCGACGCCTTCGACGGCCTAACGAGCGCCTACGAGCAACACGACCTGCCGAACTTCCGTACCGCGGCGTACGTCGTCGCTATCCAGCGCGTCGTCGATGCCTACGACGAAGGCGGCAACTGGCCCTAGATTCGGTCGCGTCGAAGGACGATTCGAATCGATTTTTCACGGAGACGAGTGTTCGATGGCGTTCCCTCGCCTAAATTGGGCCGTACCGAAGAGAACCGCGGCTCGCTGGCATCACGAGAAACCGTCGATTGCTCTCTCGCGGTCACTGGTCGATGACACCGGATGCACGTTCGACCGGCGTACAGCTTCGTATTTCACGGTTCGAGAGACCGACGCCACCCGAATATCGTTTCGAGAAACATATAGCCCCGGCACCCCGAATCCCGGTTATGAACCGCCGAGCGTTTCTGGCCGGCGTGGTCGGCACGGCGTCAGCGAGTGTGGCAGGCTGTACCAGTGTCTTGAACCCCGGAAGCACGAACTCCTCTGGAGGGGACTTCGACGTCGGAATGAGCGCGAGTGCCTTCCACCCCCGCGAACTCGAGGTGAAAGCCGGAACGACCGTCGTCTGGAAGAACACCGGGATGCGGCGACACACCGTCACCGCCTACGAGGACGGGATTCCTGGCGGGGCGGACTTTTTCGCATCCGGTGGTTTCGACTCGGAGGAAGCGGCCCGCACGGCCTGGCGAAAGGGGAAGGGTGCGGTAAATCAGGGGGCGACTTTCGAATACATCTTCGAGGTCCCCGGAAGCTACGCCTACTTCTGTATCCCCCACGAGGCCGCAGGCATGTCCGGTACCGTCGTCGTCACCGAGTAGTCTCCACGACGAAGTAATCACTTCCGCAGAGTAGCGACCCCGTGTCGCGACGAGTCTACGACACGCCAGCGAGGTAGCGACTCGGGACGAACTGCCGTCTGCTCAAAAAAGAACCGCTTCGGTCAGGCTTCGACGTCTTCTTCGACATCCACGTCTTCTTCGTCCACGTCCACGGAGGTCTCTTCTTCCTCTGCGACCTCTTCGGGGTGAGCTTCCAACGTCGCCTTCTGAATCTCTACCCGGCGAAGCGGGTAGATGGTCTTCGACTCGCCGTAGATAGCGCTGGAGAGTCGTCCCTCGACGACGCTATCGACGAGGTCGTCGAACGTGCGGTCCTGTGCGGCATCCCTGACGAGGTCGATCATCGTCCGGCGGATTGCCTTCTCCTGGCTGTGGTCTGCCTTCTTCGTCGTGAACGCGACGGGCTGAATCTGGACGCGGTAGTCGTCCGCGGTCAGCACTGTGATGTACGCCTCGATTTTCGAGGCACCGCGTCGCACGAGACTGCGCAGATAATCGCGGGTGAGTTCGTGCTTGACGAACTCCGTGTACGCCGCGTCGCTCCCGACGTCGTTGATCTTGAATGTCAGTTTCGTGTTGTTCTCGCTGGCGTTGTTCGTCAATTCGCCGAGCGTCGTTTCGATGGTGCGACCGAGCACCTTGTCCGGTTCGTCTGCGGGGGTCGTTCCTAGCTCCTCTCGGTCGAACTGCTCCGGAGCGTGGACGGTGTACCACCGCTTTTGCTGTGACTTCTTCGAGACTGATCGTTCACTCATGGTTCGTGTTTCTGTAATGGTTCGCTGTCTGTACTGTCTGTGCTGCCACCGAGAGATTCACGACGTAGTCGTCCACGGTCGACTGGAGTCCGCCAGTCGTCTCGCGTTCGATGTGCGTCACGACTGTCCCGTCTTCCACGCTCGTCTCGATTTCGGGCGTGTTGTCGGGCACGAGTGACGCCGCGACGACGTCGGCGTCCGCCAGTTCCGTGCGAATCGTCGCTCGTCTCATACTGCCTCCCTGAACGCCGTGAGAAACTCCTTTGCCTCCGCGTCGAACCGCGCGTACCCGCAGGACGTCCGTCCCGTTCCGTCGCCACCGAGTTCGGTCGCCGCAGCGACCATCGCGTCGCCCAGGTCGGGGGTCGGCCCGGTGGATTCCGACGCTGGCTCGTCCACCGCGACTGCGGCGGCTTCGGTGTCCGTCACCACCAACGCAATCGGCTCCGGTGAACAGAAGTTCGCCAGAAGTCGGGCCGCCGTCTCGACCGGTGCGTTCTCCGCCCGGGCGACGAACAGGCCGTCGTACCGTCCGGTCGTCGCCTCGTGGAGCACCGCGTGTGCTTCCTTCGCGTGTTCGCGCCACGCGTCCAGGGCGGGCGCACGAACATCGTGCCCGAGCGCCAGCGCGATACCCGTTCCGGGTTGTTCGCGTGCCACGACGTCGAGTACGTCGGCGTAGCCGCCGAGCGTCGCAAACGGGCCATCGACGAGTTCGTACGGGTGGAGTGCGCGCTCTACGGCGCGGCCTGCCCGCGGCGTCGCGTGCTCCGGTCCTGCGACCGAGAGCGCGACGAGCGAGGCGACCCGCCGGTGGGCACCGTCGTCGAGTTCGACCGGTAGACTGAGTTCCGCGAGTTCGGCCTGCACCGCGTCCGGTCTGCCGGAGAACCCCGCGTGAATCAGCGTCGAGTGTGCCAACCCATCCGCGAGGTCGTTCGTGGGCGTCGAAACGCCGGGTCTGCGGGATAGACGGTCGTCCGCCGCGTCCAACAGGGTCGCGCTCTCGCCACCCGGCAGGCCGTCAGCCGCGACGACGCCGGCGAGTGCGAGCACCGGGTCCGGCCGTCCACCGAGTTCCTTCGCGGCCTCGTAGGCCACGGCACTCGCGGGACGGCCACGGAGCGCCACGTCCCCACCATCGGCACCGACGGTCACGACGAAATCGTCACCGTCGGCACGCTGGGCGGGGAACTGCGTGACGCTCACCTGAAACGGGATGCCGGCGTGCGCACACGCACGGGCGAGGACGCCACTGGCCGCGAGAGCGTCGCCATCGGCCTGCGCGACGAACCGAACGAAGTCGGCATCGCGGAGGGCCACGGCGACGTCGCTCGCGGTGGGTGCGTCCTCGGCGGCGGTTCGACCGGAGGCTGACATCTATAGGAGTTCTTTCGCGTTGTCGTAGGAGTACTTGAAGTCCGCGTCGACTTCGTCGCCACGGTAGTAGTTCACGAGGCGGCGAACTTTCGACTCGGTGTTCTGAAGCGCACGCTTGTTCTGTTTGTCCTGTGGGTTCGCCTCGACGTGCTCGCGCAGTCGCACGGCGCGTTCCATCAGGTTCCGGAGGTCTTCGGGCAGTTCTGGGTCTGCGTCCTTTTCCTCCAGAATCTCGGTCACTTTCTTGCCGGTGACCAGTTTTACGTTCGGGACGGGCGTGCCGGTCACGCCTTCGTCGCGGAGCTTTAGCCCGATTTCGCTGGGGCTGTGTCCTTGCTCTGCGAGTTCGACGACGCGGTCTTCCACGTCGCCTTCGTCTACGTCGCTCCACTCCGGTGGTTCGTCTGCCACGGGGCGGTCCGAGCCGGACGACCCGCGGCGTCGTGTGTGCATTCTTGCCATTGTTCGAGGATAGGAACTGCACGAGCCGCTAGAGTGCTGGCGGTGGGTTCCGCCAGTCGTGGCCGAGGCCACGTTGCACGTCCGCAATCCCAGAGCCGTGAAATCTCACGACGAGTCGGATTTGCGGCTGTGCCGTTCCCTACCGATGGCTTCCCTTCTCAGCCGTTAAAGGGTTTCCATTCAGGAATGGGGGTTGGTTTCTCTGAGGTTACGAGTATTCAGGTGCAGACTTCGAAAGTCCCCGTCCCGTCGCGTTGAGTTCGAGTTCGGTGTGAATTTCGAGTTACAGAAAGTACAGAGTCGCAGACTTGGAAAGCCCCCGGACGCTCGCGGTCACTCGTCGACATCTCTCCGTCGGCGAAACGACTACGCGGAAAATCGAATTGCGTGAATTGTCACCTTCGTCTCCGGCGCGTGCGGTCGCGGGGTGGGACTGAAAGGGGCCGGGCGGTCGCGTTCATCGTGGTTGGTTCAGCGACCCCTCTCGGTGAGTCGCGCAGTTTGCGCCGAACCGAGATGTTGCTGAACCGACCGCGACCGTCCGGGGGCTTTCGAAGTCGTCGTCGCAGTAGTTCCAACCAAAGTCGGCCAGGGACGTCGAAGCGAGCGCATCGGTCGCGTGCTACACTTCGGCGAGGGTGCGCGGATTTCGAGAGGTTTATCAATGGTCGCAGGGAAGAATTGGATGCAGACGCGGGCTCGTAGATCAGTGGTAGATCACTCCCTTGGCATGGGAGAGGCCCCGGGTTCAAATCCCGGCGAGTCCACTACCAATTCTCCGTCATCCCAAGGGTTCCACACCGCAAGGTACGAACACTGAGACGGACGGATTCGCCATTTTTGGGCTGAAGAGTACTCCCTCGCGGAAGGGAGTTCAACAGAATTGCAAGCGTGAGTTAGCGCCTGCTGGCGATTCTGTGAGGGAACGGAGGTGGTTGACGTGAGCGTTCACCCGAACGCCGTTAGCCGAGCTTCGCCCATCTGCGAGTTCTGTGGCTGCGAAATCGACTGTCCGGACAAGCGCTGCTCGGCGCTTGAGGACGGGAGGTGTCGACCGTGACGCAAAAGCCGAAGCAGAGGGCCTCCAACTGTTCCAAGGTTCAGGCCCTCGTCGGCTCGCAACCCCGACCGACGGAGGTGGTCGGGCGTGCATGATGAGTCGGCCAACCGAGTTGAGCGTTTCGCCGGAACCCGCGGTGGTTCTGGCGCTCGGTTATGCCCGCTCGGTTTCGATACTACCGCAGCATCCAGTAATCGGCTTGGATCGCCGATTCGGTTCAGACGCCGTAGGCACACGTATACGCCCAATCAGTTGGTGTACGTGATGAATCGGGGGCGGTCGGTATGACCGGCTACGTCGAGCCGGCCCCCCATGAGTTCGTAGCGAACTACCTCTTCGACGCGAACGGGCTGGCTCCGTTCTTCGCCGCCGACTCGCAAGTGAAGGCTGGTGGGGGAAGCCAGCGCTCGGAGTTCTACGACCAGGGAGAGCAATGGATGGTCACGTTGTACTACCAAGACAGCAACGTCGTTCATCCCGGTTCTCGGCTCCCAACCGGCACCGAGTGGCGACTCGACGAAATGCGCGAGTTCCGGCTGAAAGTCAAGCGTTACGGGGAAGAGGACCCGGTCGGACAGCAGAGCTTCAACGCCCACATCACGCCCCGGTGGCAGGGTATGAAAGTCGAGAAGCGTGACGGGACGGTTTCCGACTACTCGGTCCCGGACGGGATTCACGAAGCGGTCAACGTGAAAATCCAGGGGTCGAACATCGACTTCCACCGCTATCTGCACCTGCTTCAGTCGGCTGCGTTAGCGGTCGGAATCCGTGCCGACTACTTCGAGGAGCCGCACGAGTACAGCAATGTTCAAGACGCCGAGCGATACGTGCGCGTCCACGAGGACGCCAGTGGCCCGGTACACGCTCGTGATGGTCCGATAGCCTCGATGGGCCATCTACTCGAATCCGACCGGCAAGGCTACCGTAAGCTGGTTCAGAACGATGACGATGATCACTGTAGAAATCTACCGGGATATTATCACACCGTCACGCTTGATTCGCGACGGATCCGCGAAGCCTTTCCCGACCATTCGCTGCCGAAAGAGATCAAGCACTACTACGCGAGAGAGGCCCTTAGTCAAGAGGGGGATTCACCCCTCGCCCATCCGAAGGTCGGAGTGTCGTACCAAGTGAACCGGTGGGATGAAAAGTTAGGTGTGACCCCGGAAGAGCTAAACAAACTGGAGCGGGAACTCGATCAGACTGTCTTGTCCGTTCTCGCAGATGCTGGCCTCGACGTAGCACCGTCTCAGGGAACCAGCCCATTCGTTGCAGATGCGTACTTCGAAGCTAAGACGACTGACGATGGCCCCGATCCGATAGGACTCGACCTTACACACATCCGATCCACCCAGGAGAGCGTGGTCATTCGCCACCTTGCCGATGGTCTCAGTCCCGTCCAGTGGGAGAGCATCCAGACGCTCGTCACGGACGGTGGCGAAGTTTCCCCTGCGGACATCGCTGATGAACACAGTCGACATGTAGAAAGCGTCAGACGGGCGCTGCGAGGCATCGACGACCTTGTGGTTCGCGAGTATGCGAAGGTGAGCCTCCGATCGAACTACGTCGCTGAGCTTGTCCATGATGCCGTTCAGGAAGCACAAGAGGCCGTCAAACGTGCAGCTGAAACGGGTGCCAAAGCAATCCGAGCTGCAGAACAGGGCATGGAAAAGACGATGAGCGCCTTCATCGCGTGGGCTGCTCGTCACGGCGTTGACGTTGACGATGCGCTGAGTCGAAGAGATGCACGAATGAAGCTTCGGTTTGGTGAGCCTGGAAGAGAGACACGCCGGGCGATCCAAGAAGGATTCCGTATCTGGAAGGAGGCCGATCTCCCGGCCGAACGATTCCGGATGGCTCAAATCCGATTTAGTGATGGCGGATTTGCGGATGCGTGGCAGTACCTGAACCCCGGATAGCCGGGGTGGTCGAGAGTGGCAACACTATCTGAGCACTCTACTCCCGGTGTTTTTTGCCGGCAAATGGCTGGTCAGCATTCTTTTTTTACTCTTCGACATTGATTCCTGCGTTCCTTGGGACTACCGCTCGACTGGAATCCAACCCGAGGGGTTTAGATTCCAGTTAGGGGTGTGCCTAAGGGCACTGGCGAAAAAATATACCCCGCACCTGCACCGCGACGTTCCAGTCGAAGCACTCGAAACGGGGGTCAAGTAGTGGTATTCCGAAACAATATGTTCTATTATTATCTACTTCAGAGCAACATGGTGCGCCCCCGCTGGTAGAGACAAACGGTCCGACAAACAGTACGTATGAACTCGCCGAGCTACTAAACCGCGCCTTCGAAATTGAGCGCAGTCAAGCGTCCTTTGGGTACAGACCCAGTATGTTGTTAGCCTCGTTCCGCGACGGACAGGTAAAGCGCATAATTGTCTGTCAATTCCTTCGTGTCTCGGTCTTCAGTTTGTTTGAGATTTATTTCTAACCGAGTATCTTCTCTCTCGAACTCTAAGAGCGGTTTGAACAGGCTTCCGACTGCTTCGACAAATTCCGATGATCCAGTTACCCGAATATCAGAGATTTCAGTCGGATATTTGCTCCCAGTGAAGCCATTGGGTTTCTCGACAACAGACTCTCGAATCTCCTGTTCAGATGCCTCATTCAGACCACTTAGCCATTCGACTGCGTGCCGCTTCACTACATGCCCAGAATCGGTCGTGGGGAGTTGCTCTAACTGAGTCACACTACCGAGTTCCGCGTGATAGTATTTGAACCTCAGTGCCTTATGGCCCGACTACTCCTGCCCCTTCAAGTACATCCCTGCGACGACGTGCGGAGGCTCTTCCTGCTCCTCCGCCCATTCCTGCCGCTCGTCGTACTTTTCTTGTAGATTGTACCGAGAGATAATCTCCCGAACAGCCGTCACCAGCTCTTCACCCGTGACCTCCTCGTTACGTAGGTCCCTGAACTCGTCGAGGATCTGATCTGCCGACACGGTCTCAACAATGTCCTGGAATTGTGCCAGTGTCCGCTGTTGATCAGTGTTTTCGACGGACGATGCCACCTCTCCGAGCTCATCAACGACATACTCCCGATCAATACTCGCGCCTTGACGAGCTTCTCGCTGGAACTGCCGACGCTTGCCCATGTCATCTCCGAATTCCGTCCGCGCAACCTGCACCGCCCGTTCGTACCTGGTGTCGAATGTCTGTGCATCAACCGACGCAACCGGCTCGTCAATGGAACAGGAGATGGTTTGTACGATGGTGTCTTTTTCCTGTGATGCGAGGTCTTGACCGCCTTCGTCCGGGAATGTAACGAGGTATGGAGTCGTGTAGTCCCCTTGCCGGTAGACAATGACGACTCCATCGTACTCTCGGTCCCACTCCATAGCACTCCGAATCCCGTCTCGGTCTTCTAACCAACTGAGGAGGTCCGGATACTTCTGCTTGAGATCCTGGAGACTACTAGTGGGGCCGATAAGATCGTCACTGCCGATGATCTCATTCACGTCGTCTTCGACCTTTTCGATGTCCTCCTCGGCGTAAATGTCCTCCATATACGACCGGTTCACATTATCTTCTGGACTCAGTATCTCTCCATCTTCGCCGAGGATGTTACTAATCTCTTGGACACGGGATCCAACTCGGTCAACGATTCCGAGTTCTTCTTCGAGTTCTGTTTCCGGCAGGAAATTGAGCGCATAGATGTGGTCGTGTCCGCTCCCGAGGCGGTCAACACGACCGATCCGCTGAATTAGACGCAGCGGGTTCCAATGCAAGTCGTAGTTGATTACTAAATTCGCATCCTGGAGATTGACCCCCTCCCCAGCAACATCAGTGGCAAACAACACATCAATCTCTTCACTCGGGTCAATTTTATTACGCACATCATTCGCTTCAGGGGCGAAGCGTTGGATGATTCCCTCCACGTTCGAGGTGTCACTCGTCGCACTTGCAAACCGAACGCCATCAGAGAGCAGCCCCCGGTCTTGGAACTGTTCGAACGCAGCTTCCAGATACTTCACCGTGTCAGTAAACTGTGTAAACACGATAAGCTTCTCAGAGCGGTCACCGCGCTCAAGGAGATCGTGAGACCCGACACGGAGATTTCCGAGCAGTTGTCGGAGTTGTTCGACCTTGTCATCCATCGCGTAGTCGTCTTGGATGTCTTGATGGAACGGCTCCAGCGTGGCTTGTAGATCTGAAAGAAGCTGGATGTCTGTCTCAAGATCGCGTTTCAATTCGTTGAGATAGAAGGCTTCCGTTTGATACGTCGCGTACTCTCCATCCTCAACCATCCCATCGATCTCCTCAAGAATATAATCAATCTGCTCCCCACTATTGATGAGTTCGGAAACATCGCTCCCGACAGCCACAGTCCCCTCGTCAAGGAGATCCCGGAACATCCGGTAACTCCGAAGCATCCGAGTGAGAGACGTATAGAAGGCATGGACACTGCTTTCCAGCCGCTTGAGAAGATTAGACTTCATCAAGCCGCGAATGCTCCTCCCCATCGAAGAGAGGTTCTGATACGGATCCTGATTCGCGTATCCAGTCTTCAGGTACTCCTCCTGTCCCAGCGAGTACCTAGCGAATGTGAGATCCTCCAGCGTCTCCACAATCGAATCGTACAGTGAATCGTTGACGCCGTCCGCCGTTGAGTACGTCTCGTGCAGATTGTAATCAACAGTCTGTAAGTGCCGATCCGGGAGATACCGACGTTCACCACCCATCTGGAGGTACAGTCGGCCATCTTCGTCTTCTTCGCCGTATTGGTCGATGATGTCCTGGCGAGTCCGACGCACCATCACGTGACTCAGAAGATTCGAGAGGTCAGTCTCGTCGTTATCCGCCATCTTCGTGAAGTCATAGAGGTTCGGCGGCGTAATCGGGATCTGCGTCAGGTCCTCAATGTGGAAGAGCTTGATCTGATTGTACACGTCCCACGCGCTCTTCGTGTACGGCGTCGCAGTCAGGAGGATCGTCTGATTGACCGTCGGGAGGAACGCCTGCAGATTGTTGTACCGATGCGTGTCGTCATTCCTGAAGTGATGCGCTTCGTCAACGAGACACACTGACGCATCGTCATGTTCTTCCAGAAGCGTCTCGTGGAAATCCTCCTTCGATACCATCCCCAGGCTGATCACTTCCGCGTTGAAGTTGTACCGCTTGTTGACCATCCGCTTCCACATCGGCTGGAGATGCTTCGGCGAGATGATCAGCATCTTTCCCTTGTTCCCATGGAGCCGATTCCGCGCATGGAAGTGCTCAAGGAGGCCGAGGCCGACGAACGTCTTCCCCATCCCGACCACGTCGGAGACGAGGACCCCGTCGTATTTGTTGGCGATTCGGATGCCCCGATTCACTGCCCACTGCTGGAACTCATAGAGGTCCTCGTACACGTCGAACGACTGGAGATAGTCCTCAGCAGTCTCCAACGTCTCCTTGTAAAGCTCATAGAGGATCTTCGTGTACACCAAGTACGGTGCTGGGAGACCCGTACCGCTGCTGACCTCACGGAGCGTCTCAGTCGTGTCGTCTGGGAGTGAATCGCCTGGAAGCGCTGGAGGTTCGTCGTCGGTTGAAACGTGGCCCGGGTTGTTCGAGACCCACGACTCTTCGAACGTATCTAGGAGATCCCCATCAAACTCAACGGCTTCGGCCCACAAGTCATCAAACCACTCCTTCAGTTGTGTAACCTTCTCGTTGTAAACTGGCGCGTTGAGTTCCGTGTTACTGTGGAGGCCACTGAGACTGAGATTCGATGAACCGACGACGCCGACGTCCTTGGGAGTGAAGATGTCTCCTTCGTCCTTCTCGAAGAGGTAGGCCTTCGCGTGGAACCGCTCCTGAAGATACAGCTTCGGCTGGATACGGCCCTGTTCCAGCCAGTCAATTAGTTTAGTAAAGAACGCCTGATTCTCAGCGGTAGGATCTTCGTAGAGGAGTTGGTGTGAGTAATTGTCCGCAGTTTCAGCGCGGATCTCCGTGCGCTCGCTCCACTTGACGTTTTGCGACTGTTTGAATTTCGTCCCCGCAAGACGGAGGTTCTGATGAGCCTCTATGAGTTCGTCCAACCCCTGCTGGTCGGGATTTCCCATCAGAACCTGGAGTGTGCCACCATTGTCGAGGAATTCATCCAACTCCGGACGGAGTCGCTTCAGGCCGCTCATGTAGAGATACCCAACGGCGATTCGAATCCGGTCCACTCCATCGCTTTCGAGCCCAGACTTCAGGACTTCGTCGAGATGCGAATAGCGCCTGTTATCGATTATTCCGATATTGTTTTGTCCACTCATCAGGATTCACTGTGAGTAGTCGTACTGCGGATTATGTTCAGCGATGGTTTCGCATAGAGAGGGGTTTTCGTCGGGTTGTCGCATGAGACGATTCCGAACCATCGTTACGACTTCATGATATAGGTCTAGCTGCTCATCGTCTGAGTATCCAATCTGGTTGAAAAACACTTTGTCAAGTTCTCTCCGATCAGATTTCACAGAGTCAAGAGTGACGTTATCTGGGTTATACGCACCTAGCTCCTCAAAGACATCTCCCAAGTCACGTTCCATAACCTCATTTAGTAGCTCCTCCGTTTCTTCTTGGATCTCGTTGTCCGCATCCATGAGAGGGAACCGTTGGTATTCTGGTTTGTCGTATCGAAGTGTGTTAGTCCATGAGCGCCCAGTATTCTCGGCGAAGAACCAGCCGATAGTAGAGTTCATAAACGCCGCAACATGACCTGCAGACAACTCGTCATCTACATCTGCGTAGAAGAAATTCTTAGATACTTCAAACCCGCACGGGTTATAGTGATATTGATATTTTGCATTCACAGACAGCGGAAGAAGGATGTACGGCTCAGAGACCGTTGGCTGATCGTACCAAGGGTCCCTACTATTGAACGAAGAGCGGTTTGACAAGGCCTTATTACCGCTTCTTCCCCATCGCATCTCCTCCCCGAAGTCTATGTATTCTTTTGTGTCTGAGTCTAGAGTAGACTTATAATCCGTGATTCGTAGGTGAATGTTTGAGAGCTGTTCTGGCATCAACGGACTTGTTTTCAACTCACGATTCCGTTGCAAGACATAATTCGGAACCCAAACCTCGCCTTGGGAATCCGTGTATGAAATCTCAAACTCGCTCCTGCAGAGTTCGGGAAATGACGACTTCTTCCGCATCCAATACCGATGGCGGATTTTAAATCGGCGGTCAGTGTCAGAATGGGTCAGAACCAGCTGGCCTGTCTGTGGATTCCAGTCCGATTCATAGTGTGTATTGCTCTCCCCGGGAGCAGGCACTACGAAGTACTTCGTAGCTCCATACATCAATCCGCTACTGGGATCCGCATGATCTCCGAGTAGCGAGAATCTATCTCCGTGGTCACGCCAGAGTTCAAAATACAACATTGGGGCAGTGACAAATCGGCCCCACATACCGTCATCATACGACCCAGTTGGTAGATACGCATTCTCACCAGAGAATGAATCAAGGTCTGACTGATTGTTTACTAACCCAACCTCTTCGGAGAAGACTCTTCCAACACTATCCTCTCCCAATTTTTTGGTTGTTCCCCCACCAAGTCGCCAAAGACTATCTTGGCCAACCGAAACTGTTCTCAGCCCATTTTCAGATGAAACACGTAGTTCCTCCTCATCCAATTCAACTGAGTCTGCATTGTCCGTCGAGTCGATAATGAATGAACCAAAGTCATCGGCATAGTCGTAGTCGAAAAACGGCTTCTGGAAGTTCACAAAGTCAGTACGTCCCGCGAGGATCTTTTCTTGTCTCCTATTTGCGACCGTGATATAGGTATTCACGTCCGCATCCTCGAACGATTTCTCGCTAGTATTCCCAAATATGTACGAGAGGTCCGTGAGCTTCAGTAGGCCTTCATGTAGTCGTTTCCCGTATCCGATATCCAACCATGAGTTGGAAGTAATGAATGATAGTGTACCGTTTTCTCGTAGCAGATCGATTCCCTTGAAGTAGAAATACACGTAGATGTCACTCCTCTTGTAGGGCTTAATATCAAATGTCTCTTCGACAAACTCTACGAGGTCATTCTTGTACTGCTTCTTCAGGTTCCGAACCTCGCTGCTGTCCATCTCGTCAAGGCGTTCTGGGTGAATCCCCTGGTCAATGATGTCCTCTTGGCGGACGTACGGTGGATTTCCTATGACGATATCGAATCCACCTTCGACCATCACGTCGGAGAAATCGATGTCCCACATGAAGAACCCAGCAGCACCAGCTTCGTCAATCGCGTCACGAGTCTCTTTGAGCTCTTTAATTCGTTCCTCGATGTCGTCATCGATTTGGTCGTCCTTTGTGTCCCCAAAGAGAGTTTGCTGAGAACCTTCCTTAGAGAGATTGTCGATGAGACCATCGATATGATTTTTCAGGAGTTCTACCTGCTTCTCCTCGATTTCCTGCGTCCTGTCGGCCTCTCCTTCAAAGTGTTCGCGCTTTCGCTCTTTTAGCTCCGAGAGGAGGCCACCAGTATCTCCATCAAGCGTTCGAGTGAGCGTATCCAGTGAAACGAACTCTCCATCGAGCTTCTGAATCAGGCTGTCCCCGACCTTGAGCTTGAAGGAGAAATTCGGCAGTACTGGGCGCTGATCTGGAAGTTGTTCCTCGCCTTCAACGAGCGAAAGCCAGAGCCGGAACTCCGCGACCCGGACTGCCCAGTCCTTGATATCGACGCCGTACAGGTTCTCGTTGATGATTTGCTCTTTCAGGTGATAGTCCGGGGTCGTACCGAGCTTTCGGTAAAGTTCGGTGACCACTTGCTTCATTCCCACCAGGAACGCACCACTACCACAGGCGGGGTCAACGATACGCAGTTCGTGGAGGATGCTCTCCAGTTGCTCTGTTTTCCCGCTGCTCTCCGCATCCCAGTCCTGTGGCTCACTAAAGATGAACTCGACAATCTGCTGTTTTCCTTCAGCATCGAGATCGTTTGCGTGGTCACAGAACTGTTCGTACAGTGCCATCCGGCACATCAGATCCACCTCAACACGAGGCGTGTAGAAGATCCCAGCTTCACCCCGTTCCTGCTCGGCAATCAGGGACTCGTAGATCTTCCCGAGCATCGCGGGATCGACGGCGACGTCGATATCGTAGGGGCTCTCCTCGGTGACGGTGAAGTTGTACTGTTCAAGGAACTCTTCGATCACCGACTTCAGCGCGGAGTCAGACAGGAAGGTGTTGCTTTCGTCCTCCTCAGTTGGCTGGAAGAGCCCACCGTTCATGTACGGAAGTCCAGCGATTTCAGACTCCACATCGGACGGTAGATCTGCATCGATCTCTCCACCTACCGGGCTGTTCATGCCGTCGAAGAACAGCGCCGAGAGCCACTTCTCGTGGAACACGTCCTCCTCGTCGGACTGTTTATACTGCTCGTGGAACCACCGGACGAAGTCTTTCCGGTCTCCAATCCAGCCCTTCTTCTGGAGGTAGTAGAAGAACATCAACCGGTTGAGCGTCGTGTGTGCGTACCGGTCTGCGTCCTCAATCTCCAGTCCCTTGCGGCGAAGTTCCTTACTGAGCGTGTCGAAGGCGCTTTTGTAGTTCTCGTAGAAGTCCTCAGTAACGGGCTTGACTCGGAACGCCTCGTCGATGCGCTCTGCCAGCCGGCCCTTGCTGGCGTCCATACCGGAAAGCGCATTGGCGACGGTGCGGTGGGTCTCACCTTCGCCGAGCGTGTACCTGCGCAGTACGGGTCGACCGGTCGTGATGTCGTCAGTGCCTTCCTCGTAGGGAGTGACAAGGTGCCAGATGTCTTCGTCTGGCGCGTGGAATACAGTCAGGAAAGAACCGTCGATTGCCCACCCACTCGTTCGATCCGTCCGAGTGAGGCTCTGGATAGCGTTCCGTTCAGCTGTCCGAGTTAGCTTCTCCAGCTCAACGTAGATGACGCGGAAGTTCCCCGATTCGGCGAAGAGACGGGCAACGTTCGCCCGAGCTGTGTTCGGCCACTCGTGGACAGGAATGTCCTGCCAGGTTGCGTCACCCAGAGGCGACGTCGTTTCTTCGAAGTTGAGTACTTGAACAAAGAGGTCCTGGAAGAATTGGGTTGCTGCCTCCCCGGTGGATCGGTAATCACGTTCAAATTCGTCTAAGGAGAGATCCTCGTCTAAACGCTGGCGAATTTCCTTCGTTTGCTCGTCAGTCATTGATATTGAGTTTAGTGAAGATGTTTGATTGTACGAGACAAATGACCATACGGCACTATGCTCATTCACCCGACTTAAATATTGGCTTGAATCAAAGAACCCTGATATCCTGGCCGTGTCCTAAACTCGTCTAGAGTAACCCCGTGAAGGTGGGCACACCCAAGTTACCCATACACGCCACAAGTGACACGCAGTTCATAGTTGGCCTTGGGCAAGACAAAACGCTACCGGGAAGTTGGTACACGACCGCCCGTTCGCTTCTACGTCCCAGTCAACTGTTCGGTTGATCCTCGTCCAACCTGGTCGACACGGGACGTTGGAGATTCTGGTCTCTTCCAAACCTGATTCGGATATTTCGGTGGGCGAAAAAGACGGTTTTACCGACAGAAGGGATGACGGTATCCGACACCAAGAGTCGATTTTGAGCGACGCTTGAGTAAGTCTCGACCAACTATCAGCCTCATTGGAACCATCTCCGACCATTTCTAACCGGGTTAATAAGTGGCGATCCCATACCCTTACAATCGAATATGGGCTTTTCGCCCGGCGAAAATAACGGTTTAGCCGACAGCGTTTGATACTGAAGAGCGTGTCATAGAAAGCGTCACGTACGAAGCAGCAGGGTGCGGAAAGTGTGTCCAATACAACCGCAACCCTGCAAGACGTCGCTTCGGTTGACGACTTCTTGAAGGCAGCGGCTACCGAAACAGTACCGCTGCTCGAATATCTTGAATTCGAGTTTCTGTTGGAGTACGACGTGTTCGCCCCCGCTCGCCGGGGGCGAACACGAGTTCACCAGTCGCCAGATCTGTTTCGGGGCTTTCTCCACTGC